>CALMAB010000746.1 GCA_937858325.1 uncultured Acetobacteraceae bacterium | reverse complement strand
TGGGCGAGGAGGGCGTGCTGGCCATGGTGTGCGACAGCACCAACGCCATGGTCGAGGGCCATTCCGGCAGCGAGGCGGAGGTGCGGCGCAGCCTGACCGAGCTGATCCGCCCCATGCGCGGCCGGGTGGCGGTGACGTGCTTCGCCAGCAACGTCGCCCGGGTCGAGAGCGTCGTTATGGCGGCGCGCGACGCTGGCCGCCACGTCGCGCTGGTCGGACGCTCGCTCCGCAACCTGGAAGCGGCGGCGCGGGAATGCGGCTACCTCCGCGGCCTGCCGGAGTTCGTGCCGGAGGACGAGGCTGGGTCGGTGCCGGACGACAACCTGCTGATCCTGGTGACGGGCAGCCAGGGGGAGCCGCGCAGCGCCTTGTCGCGCATCGCCGCGGACACCCACCCCAACATCGCGTTGGGGGAGGGCGACACGGTGATCTTCAGCAGCCGCATGATCCCCGGCAACGAGCGGCCGATCACCCTGGTGCAGGACAGCCTGGTGCGTCGCGGCGTGCGGGTCATCACCGACGAGGAGGAAGTGACCCACGTGTCCGGCCACCCGGCGCGTGACGAGCTGAAGCAGCTCTACGCGCTGGTGAAGCCGAAGTACTCGGTCCCCGTGCACGGCGAGTGGCGGCATTTGTCGGCTCACGCCGCCTTGGCGCAGGAGGCCGGGGCCACCCCGATCCTGCTGGAGGACGGCGACATGCTCAGCCTGTCGCCGGGCCGGCCGGAAGTCGTGGACAGCGCGCCGGTCGGGCGGCTGGCGCTGGACGGCAACCGGGTGGTGCCGCTGAACGGCGGCGTGCTCGCGGCCCGGCGCCGGATGCTGTTCAACGGCGTCGTGCTGGGCAGCTTTGCCGTGGACGGCGCCGGCAAGATGATCGGGCAGGCACGGGTCAGCGCGCCCGGCCTGTTCGAGCCGGACGACCCGGAAGCCGCGCGGGTGGCCAACGAGTTCTCCCAGGCGGTCGCCGGGCTGCCGGCCTCCATGCGGCGGGACGACTCGGCATTGGCCGATGGCGCCCGTGCCGCGTTGCGCCGTGCGCTCGGCAAGCGGCTGCAGAAGCGGCCGATGGTGGACGGCCACCTGCTCCGGGTGTGAGGGAGGCGGGACGTGAGCGGCTTCACGGCGTTCGTGCTCTACACGCTGATCTGGTGGACCGTGCTGTTCGCCGTGCTGCCGTTCGGCACGCGCCCGGTGGCCGACGCCGACCCGGCGACCGGCTGGCGCGGCGCGCCGGAGCGGCCGTTGATCGGGCGCAAGCTGCTGGCGACCACCCTCATCGCGGCCGTGCTGTGGGGCCTGGCGATGTGGGTGATCCGAAGCGATTGGTGGTCGTTCCGCGCGTCTTGACCGATTTTTGGGCGGTTGTCCGGCGTTTGCCTGCCTGGGCATCAAAGCCGGTGCAACACCATAGAAAAATCGTCGCCGGACCGTCGATTTACCTGGACGGGGTGGGGGATAACAAGTGATCTTCACGGCAGATCAGGACATCGTGTCCTGATCTGCCGTGTGATCGGCGTTTCCTCCCTAAACTCGGCCCGCTGCGCTGCCTATGCGCGCGGGCCACTCCTTCTTTGATAGTTGCAGCGTGGCACCATGTCACGCGGATTCATGTACGGCCCGGCATAAACGAACAAAAAAAGGTTGTGCGTCGCACAAAAAAATATCGGTCCGGGGTTATTCTTAAGATATAACAACCGGCGGCTGGCGGAGGCAAAGCCGGGCCTGTAGGGTCCGCGTGATCCCACTGCATACAGGTTCCCGATGCGTCTGACCCGCTCCCTGCTGCCCACCATCAAGCAAAATCCGGCGGAAGCGCAGATCGCCTCGCACCGGCTCATGCTGCGGGCCGGGCTGGTGCGTCAGGTGGCGGCGGGCATCTACGCCTGGCTCCCGGCGGGCTGGCGCGTTTTGCGCAACATCGCCCAGGTGGTGCGGGAAGAGCAGGACCGCGTCGGCGCGCAGGAACTGCTGATGCCGACGCTGCAGTCCGCCGACCTGTGGCGCTCGACCGGGCGCGACAACGCCTACGGCCCGGAGATGCTGCGCCTCAAGGACCGGCACGAGCGCGACCTGATCTACAGCCCCACCAACGAGCTGCTGATCGCCGACCTGCTGCGCCAATCGGTCCGCAGCTACCGCGAGCTGCCGCAGATTTTGTACCACATCCAGTGGAAGTTCCGCGACGAGACCCGGCCCCGCTTCGGCGTGATGCGCGGGCGCGAGTTCCTGATGAAGGACGGCTATTCCTTCGACCTGGACCATGCCGCCGCGGTGCGCTCCTACCGGATCATGATGCTGGCCTACCTGCGCACCTTCCGGCGCCTGGGCGTGCAGGCCGTGCCGATGGCGGCCGACACCGGGCCGATCGGCGGCGACCTCAGCCACGAGTTCCACATCCTGGCGCCCACGGGGGAAAGCCAGGTGTTCTATGATGCCGAGGTCGAGACGATCCGCGTCGGCGCGGACGACGTGGACCACACGGACGCGGAGCAGCTCGACCGCTTCTTCGCCGCGGTCACGGCGCCCTACGCCGCGACGGACGAGAAGCACGACCTCGCGGCCTGGGATCGGGTGCCCGCGGAGCGGCGGCGCGAGGGCCGGGGCATCGAGGTCGGGCAAATCTTCAACTTCGGCACGCTGTACAGCGAGCTTGTGGGCTTGCAGGTCGCCGGACCCGATGGCGCCCCGGTTTCGCCCAACATGGGCAGCTACGGCATCGGCGTGTCCCGCCTGGTCGGCGCGCTGATCGAGGCGAGCCACGACGACGCCGGCATCATCTGGCCCGACAGCGTCGCCCCGTTCCGGGCGGCGATCCTCAACCTGAAGCAGGGCGACCCGGCGACCGGCGCGCTGTGCGAGCAGGCCTATGCCGCCATGCCCGGCCGCGCGCTGTATGACGACCGGGAGGAGCGCGCCGGGGTGAAGTTCGCCGACGCCGACCTGATGGGCCATCCGTGGCAGGTCATCGTCGGCCCGCGCGGCGCCGCCGCCGGCACGGTGGAGCTGAAGCGCCGCGCGACCGGGGAGCGGCAGGAGCTTACGCTGGATGCGGCGCTCGCCCATATAGCGTAACATGTTCGGACCTTTTGAACGCGCGGTGGCGGGCCGCTACCTGCGCGCCCGCCGCGGCGAGCGCTTCGTGTCGGTGATCGCAGGCTTCAGCCTGGTGGGCATCGCGCTGGGCGTGGCGACGCTGATCATCGTGATGTCGGTGATGGGCGGGTTCCAGGTGGACCTGCTGAACCGCATCCTGGGCTTCAATGGGCACCTGGGGGTTTACCCGGCGGGCAGCGCGCTCACCGACTACCAAGCCGTCTCGGCACGGGTGGCGGCCGTGCCCGGCGTCGTGTCCGCCGTGCCGGTGGTGGACGGGCAGGTGCTGCTGACCGGGCCGCGCGGGCAATCGGCCGGCGGCCTGGTGCGCGGCATCCGGCCCGAGGACTTCCGCCGCATGAGCGCGGTCAGTGACAACATCCGGGCCGGCACGCTCGACGATTTCGGGGGGGAGGACGCGGTCGCGGTCGGCGTGGGCCTCGCGCAGAAGTTCGGCCTGCCGGTCGGCAGCGAGCTGACCCTGGTGTCGCCGCAGGGGGCGGCGACGGCGTTCGGCACCATCCCCCGGGTGCGCGCCTACCGCGTGGCGGCGGTGTTCCAGGTCGGCATGAACGAGTACGACACCTCCTTCGTGTTCCTGCCGCTGGAGGCCGCGCAGATCTTCTTCCAGCAGCCCGGAAGCGCGTCCCACATCGAGGTCATGGTCGCCGACCCGCAGCAGGTGCGGGAGATCGGACGGGCGATCACGGCCGCGTTGTCCGGCACGCCGGTGCGCGTGGTCGATTGGCAGCAGAGCAACAACAGCTTCTTCGCCGCGGTGCAGGTGGAGCGGAACGTGATGTTCCTGATCCTCACGCTGATCATCCTGGTGGCGGCGTTCAACGTGGTGTCGTCGCTGATCATGATGGTGAAGGACAAGACGCGGGACATCGCGGTGCTGCGCACCATCGGCGCCGGGCGCGGCGCGGTGATGCGCATCTTCCTGATGTGCGGGGCCAGCGTGGGCGTGACCGGCACCGTCGCCGGCGTGGTGCTGGGCGTGCTGTTCTGCCTCAACATCGAGACGCTGCAGGGCTGGGTGGAAGCCGCCACCGGCGCCAGCGTGTTCAACCCGGAGGTGTATTACCTCACCCACCTGCCGGCCAAGCTGAACTGGCACGAGGTGGTCCAGGTCATGGCCATGGCGCTCGGCCTGTCGCTTCTCGCCACGCTTTACCCGAGCTGGCGCGCCGCACGCACCGACCCGGTGGAGGCGCTGCGGCATGAATGAGCCGCTGGCGCTGCGGGGCGTGAGCCGCGCCTACCGCAGCGGGGACAGCGAGCTGCACGTGCTGCGCGGCGCCGACCTGTCGCTGCGCGCCGGGGAGATCGTGGCGCTGGTGGCGCCGTCCGGCACCGGCAAGAGCACGCTGCTGCATTTGGCAGGCCTGCTGGAGCGCCCGGACGCGGGGGCCGTGCTGGTGGACGGACGGGATGCCGGGCAGTTGCCGGACGCCGACCGCACGGCGATCCGCCGCGACCGCATCGGCTTCGTGTACCAGGCGCACCATTTGCTGGCCGAGTTCACCGCGGTCGAGAACATCGTGCTGCCGCAGATGGTGGCCGGCCGCACGCGGCGGGCGGCGCGGGACCGGGCGGTCGGGTGCTTCGAGCGGCTGGCGGCGCTTAGCA
>CALMAB010000745.1 GCA_937858325.1 uncultured Acetobacteraceae bacterium | reverse complement strand
GTTCAGGACCCGCCGCGTGACCGCGGCCCCCGGGCCGAACAGCTCGACGAAGCTTGGCGGCAACGGTTCGTCGTTGCGTGCGGCCGCCTCGCCTCGCTGGAAGGCCAGCGCCAGCAGCGAGCGCAGCAGCGGCGCCCCGGCCCGCTTCTCGCCGGCGTCGCGGAAGACGACGTACGCCTTGCGACGGCCCGCCTCGTCGTCGTGCGCCATCCGCTATCCCCACCCCGTGAACAGGAAGCTGAACAGCGCCACCCAGACCGCGAACAGCGTCAGCAGCGCGCCGACAACGATTCCGAGGACCCAGCCGAGCGCGCTGTCCTGGCCATTGTGCCGGTCGCCCTGCTGGACAAGCTGCCACAGCTTGAACCCGGCCGTGCTGGCCAGCCACACGCCGCCGGCCCCGCCCGCCAGGACCAGGAGGGCAGGAAGCAGGTCCGCCACGAGCCAGAGGATCGCAGCGGCAACGTCGTTGAGGGTGCCCGTGGACCCCACGGCGGCCTCAGGGGCGCACGCGGCCCGGGGCGGCGCTCGGAACCCCGATTGGAGTCCCGCCCTGCGCCGCCGCCGGCAGAAGCGTCGGGATCGTGACGCTTTCGAGAAAGACGACGCCCACCTCCGTGCCGTTCGGGCCGCCACGGGCGCTTTTTGTCGCCTGGCGGTTGAAGTTCTGCGCCGCCACGCTGCTCAGGTTCTGACCGAGCGGCGCCAACGTGGCGAGCCCGACCTGTCCCCAGTCGATGCCGGGGCGTCCAACCGAGGAGTAGCCGCCGGGCGAAAGGAAGACGCTGCGGTTGTTGGACAGCAGCAACTGGCCCGCCTGGCCCGCACCCTGGATCAGCCCCGAGGCGAGCAGGCCGCTCCATCGCGCCAAGGTGTGGTAGTCCACCTTCTCGGCCACCCCCGAGCGGACCTCGTCCAGCGTCACGGCCATGGCCTTTGTCGCCGCTTCCCGGCCATCGGGCAGGATCAGCCGCTGCATGGGCACCGCGGCCTGGTCCGGGGCGTAGACGACCGACCCCATCACCCTGGCGCCGTGCAGCGGGCCGTAGGTCCCGTCCGGCCGCTCGTCGTGGATGGTGGTGAAGACCGGCAGGCCGCCCGGGTCGTCCGAGTTGAACCCCACCGAGATGCGCGCATAGAACACGTCGCCCGGCTTGGCGGCGAGCACGTCCACATAGGGCGGGGGCTGCGCCGCGGCTGAGCCGTCCCGCGCCGTCCTGGCGGCGGGGCGGGCTTCCGCCTTCGGCGGCGGCGGCGGGGCCTTGAACGCCACCGTGACCCACTGCGCCCCGTTGGAGGACTTCATCAAGGTTTCCAGCTGCTCCTCGACCCTCTTGTCGAACTCGTCATCCCGCTTCCGCTCGGCCTCCGTGCGGCCTGTGCTCGTCTGCTGCCCACCCCCTGCAGGCGCGGTGCTGGCCAACGAGATCTGCTGAGGGTCTGGCTGCACCACCTCGGGAAGTGCCGGCTTCTGCGGCGGAGCCGCGGCGGCCTCGCTGCCCTGCGTCGTGGTGATGAGTGGGCCCGCCACGTAGCTCTTGCCGGCCCGTTCCGCCGCCGCGGTGTCGCGGGCATTCTTGGTCGCCCGGCGGTCGGCCTCGTCCGTGTCCGTTGGGTGCATGGGATCGGACCGCAGCTTGGGCACCGTGTTGAGGCCCATCGGCGCGAGGCCGCCGCCCGTGTCGGGACGCACCGGGGGGGACATCACGGCGATGGCGGCGAGGCAAGCGCCGACGACGGCGAGACCGAAGCCGCTGATGACGGCGTGCTTGAGCGTGATCTTCACTTGGATGCCTCCTGGCCCACGGCGTGCCGCATGGGGCGGGCGCCTGGGGCCGCCGCCACTGGCCGCCCGGCGGCTGGGGGTGCCGGTGGTTGGCGCACGGGCACGGCGGGCGCCGCTGCGGGCGGCTCGGACACCGTCAGCACGATCGGGATGTCCACGACGTTCTCGGTACCGTCCCTGGGCACCAACCCCGAGGACGCCATGAAGGTGACGGGAATGGTCTGTCCCTTGAGCTGCACCGCGAAGCTGCCCCAGGTCCAGTGCTTGCACGGGACCATGAAGAAGGTCGAGGGCTGCGGCTTCCGCTCCCGGTCCTCCTCGTCGGACGATTGCGCCGGGGGGGTGCCGTCATCCGGGAGGCACCCCTTGCCGTTCATCGAGAACAAGCGCCGGTCGTAGATCACCGCCTCGATCGGCCAGGGCTTGCCCCCCTCGTGCAGAAAGGTCAGCGATGTCGCCATGCCGCGCCACAGGTGCAGCGCTTCCGGCGACCGGTCGGGAGATGGCGTGTAGGCGATGTTGAGACGGCGCGGGATCGGCAACGCCTTACCGGCGTAGTTCGGATAGGCGGTCGCTCCCTGTGCGTCGAGCATCAGGTCGCGCATCTTGCCTATGTCGCCCGGGCGCAGCACGGAAGCGCCGCGCTCGCCCACGGTGTTCCGCCGGGAGGCGTCGCGCTCGGCCGTCGCCGGGTCGGACGCTTCCCGCGTGGGTGCCGTGCCGGGCGGGGGACTGAACTGCGCCCGGGCCGGGAACGGCGCAAGCAGGGCCAGCAGCGGAACCAGCAGCAGGACGGCTCCTTCAGCCGTGCGGCGACCATGGGCGTGCATGGAGAACCTCGACATGAGCTCAGAAATCCGCTGGGCGGTTGGTGGTCATCTGCGAGCTGGTGATGCCGTCCACCGCGATGCCGTTCTGGTTGTTCGGCGACGGCTCGACACGCACAATCACGGTCGTCATCACTCGGTCCTCGGGCTTGCGGTCGCCCAGGACGTAGTAGAACAGGCGCACCGGAACCTGGACCTTCCAGTAGTAGCGCTTGTCCTCCGGGCGGATGCCCTCGTCCTTGATGTAGGGGGGGCCGATCGGCACCGTTTCCAGGACGATGTAGGACTTCTCCACCGCCTGGATGATGCCGGAGTCCTGCAGGGTGGCGTAGAAGGCCACCCGGCCGGCGGCGGTCATGTACTTGTCAACGGCCGCGCTCAGCAGGCGGCCGTGGTTGAGGTAGTCGAAGCTGTTCAGCTCGACCGCGGCGCCGGTGGCGAAGTCCTTCACCCGCGCGGCCGACACCGACGGGTAGGAGAGTGGCGTCGCGTCGCAGACCGCCCGCGCGTCCCTGGTCCAGACCCACTTCTTCAGCGGGAAGGTATAGATCAGCGCATACGCGTAGGCCACGTTCAGGGTCATGGACACAAACAGCAGGGCCGCCAGCAGGACCAGCACCCACCGCAGGGTTCCGGCCTTGCCCTCCGCCCGCTCGTTCTCCTGCCGCAGGCGATCCTTCTCGCGAGGCGCCGCCACCTTGCCGGCTTCCGCCGTTTGCGACATGGCCTACTCCCCCACCTCGGTGGCGTCGGCCGGCGGGTCGCCGTGCTCCTGCAGTTCGCAGCCATACAGGCTGCCATCGGTGGCATAAGCGCGGGCGTCGGCCTTTCCCAGCATCCATAGCCCCAGGCCGAGGCTGCACAGCACGCTTCCGGCAAGGGCCGAGGCCAGGAACACCGCCCATCCCTGCATCCGCGCGATGCGGGTCATCATCCGGCCCGGCGGCACGGGCGACGGGCTGGGCGGGAAGCCGAACGCTCCGAGGCGGGCCGCCGTCACCGGCGCCCCCCGTATTCCGCGACGATCGCGCGCCCGTCGCCCTTGGCCGCATCGAACCCTACGCGCATGGACACGGTTCCGTCGGCACGGGGGACCAGGATCGTGGGGACGCCGATCTTCTGCGGATCGCGGCTGTTGATCGCGACAAAGGCTTCCAGGTTCTGGCGCAGCTTCTGCTTGACCTCATCCGTGGCGGCTGCCCCCGCCAGCTTCCTGTCGAAGGCGTCGCGCAGGGCCTTGGTGCCCGCCGGGACGCCGTTCTCGTCCGGCCCGCCCGTCGCAGCGAGAATCGCCGCGGCCTGGGCCTCGCCCCCCGCCTCGTCCCCAAGCGCCACGACGGGAATCCAACGGGCCGGCACCGCGCCGGCGAGTTCGGCGAACGCCTTGTGGCAGTAGGGGCAGCGGGGGTCGAAGAACACCTGCACCATCCGGTCCGCGGGCACCTCGCCGTGGCCATCGCTCGTGGCGATGCCGTCGAGGCCGGCGATCGTGGCCAGTATCTTGCCGGCGATCTCCGGGTTCTGAAGAGGGTTCAGCATGGCGGCCGGAGTGGTTGTGACCGGAACCGCGGCGCCGCCGGGCGCCCCCGCGGTTCC
>CALMAB010000744.1 GCA_937858325.1 uncultured Acetobacteraceae bacterium | reverse complement strand
CGCGTTCAGCCCGGTGCCGACCGCCGTGCCGCCCACGGCCAGCTCCAGCAGGCCGCCGCGGCTGTGCCCGATCTCGGCCATGCAGGCGCGGAGCTGCGCGGCGTAGCCGGACCATTCCTGGCCGACGGTCAGCGGCACCGCGTCCTCCAGATGGGTGCGGCCGATCTTCACCACGTCGCGCCACTGCTCGGCCTTGGCCTCGATCTCGCGGGCCAGCGCGTCCACCTGCGGCAGCAGGCGGTCGTCCAGTTCCGTGAGGGCCGCGACGTGCATGGCGGTCGGGAAGGTGTCGTTGCTGCTTTGCCCCATGTTCACGTCGTCATTGGGCGCGACCGGCTCCTGGCTGCCGAGCGCGCCGCCCAGCAGCTGGATGGCGCGGTTCGACAGCACCTCGTTGACGTTCATGTTGCTCTGGGTGCCCGAGCCGGTCTGCCAGACGTACAGCGGGTAGTGGTCGTCGAGCTGGCCGGCGACCGTCTCGTCGGCGGCGCGCACGATGGCGTCCGCCTTCCATTGCGGCAGCCGGCCTTCCCGGGCGTTGACCAGGGCGCAGGCTTTCTTGACGGTGCCGTAGGCGTGGTAAACCTCCTTGGGCATCCGGTCCTGGCCGATGGAGAAGTGGTGCAGGCTCCGCTGGGTTTGCGCGCCCCAGTAGCGGTCGGCGGGAACCTGCACATCGCCCATGCTGTCGAACTCGCGCCGCTCGCCCTGGGCGCCGATGCCGATGGGCACGTCCCGCATCGCCGGGTGGTCGGTCATCGGCTCAGCTCCGCGGCGCGCCGTAGGCGGGCGTGTAGGTCATGCCCTTGATCCAGCCGCGCACGTCGTCGGGCCGCCCGA
The DNA here is from genome assembly GCA_937858325.1 of uncultured Acetobacteraceae bacterium. Lineage (GTDB taxonomy): Bacteria > Pseudomonadota > Alphaproteobacteria > Acetobacterales > Acetobacteraceae > CAHJXG01. Next base: position 2,518 of record CALMAB010000744.1, on the reverse strand, counting down.
CGGTGGCGAGGCCGCGGTCAAAGATGTGCTCGGCGACGCGGGTCGCGGTGGTGATCTCGGTTTCCAGGATGTTGTCCTGCCGCGGGAACAGCATCCCGGCGTTCCGGTCCGCCGGGCCGACCTGGTCGGCGCTGCCCCGTGCCGCGGCGACGAACATCTTGTCGTCGATGCGCTTGGGCCGGGTCGCGTAAACCGCCAGGCCGATTGCGGGGAAGATGTAGAAGTTGTTCGCCTGGCCGGGATGGAAGGTCTTGCCGCCCACCACCGCGTCCGGGAACTGGACGCCGGCCGCATACAGCGCGCGGCCGCCGGACCACTGGTAGGCCTGCTCGGCGGTACACTCGGCCTTGTCGGTGGGGTTGGACAGCGCGAAGATGATCGGCCGTTCGTTGAGCTTCGCCATCGCCGAAACCACGCCCTCCGTGAACAGCCCTTGCCTGGTGCTGACGCCGATGATCGCGGTCGGTTTCACCGCGTCCACGACCGCTTGGAAATCCTTTTCCGGCTTGCCCTCGCGGGCGTAGAGCTTCTGCGAAGGGTTGAGGTCCCCCCGCGACGCCTCGACCAGCCCGCCCACGTCGAACAGGGTGATGCGCCCGCGCGCGTCCTCCTCGCCAAGCCCTTCGTCCCGCATGGCTTCGACGACCATGCCCGCGATGCCGATGCCGGCCGAGCCTGCGCCCGCGAACAGGATGCGCTGGTCCGCAAGCTTCTCGTCCTTGATCTGCAGCGCCGTGATCAGCCCGGCGATGGTGATGCTGGCCGTGCCCTGGATGTCGTCGTTGTAAACGAGGTACTGGTCCTGGTAGCGCGCGAGCAACCGGATCGCGTCCGCGCCCTTCCAGTCCTCGAAATGGACGCACACGCCGGGGAACGCGGCGTTGGCCGCTTCCATGAACTCGTCCACCAGCGCGTCGATCTCGTCGGGCGAAGGCGGCTCGTCGCGCAGCCCGGTGTAGAGCGAATCGGCCCGGAGCGCCGCGTTGGTGGTGCCGATGTCGAAGTGGATCGGCAGCAGGCTGTCAGGCGGCACGCCCGCGCAGCCGGTGTATAGCTGCAGCTTGCCGATGGGGATCGGCGCGCCGTTGGCGCCGATGTCGCCCAGCCCCAGGATGCGGCCGCCCGAGGACACGCAGATGAAGCGGATGTCCCTGACCGGCCAGTTCGCCAGCACCTCCTTGAACCGGCCCTTCATCCGCTTGGTCAGGTACATGCCCTGCGGCCGGCGGTAGATGTGGCCATAGGTGAGGCAGGCGTCGGCGATGGTGGGGTCATAGACGATTGGCACGAAGCGCGCCGGGTCGGACATGACCGTCGCGTAGAACAGCGTCTCGTTGCGGTCGCAGAGCGCCTGCAGGTAGATGTACTGCTCCAGCTCGTTCGGCTTGGCCGCGAGGTGCCCGAGCACGCGCTCCAGCTGCGTTTCGATCGTGTCGATGCGGGCGGGCAGCAGCCCTTCCAGGCCCGAGGCGCGCCGCTCTTCTTCGGTGAACGCCGTCCCCTTGCCGTGGATCGGGTCGTTGAGGAGGGCGGCGCCGTGCAGGGCTGCGGAAACGTGCGGTTGGTCCGGCATCTGGGTTTCCTTTTATCGCCAGTATAGGAAATCATGCCCTGTTGTGGGACATAGGACTGTGCGGTGACGCGCGAAGCAGAAGGAGACATTAAGACATCAAAGACGCATGTCAATAAAGCGTCTTTCTTGTGAAGAAGTTGTAAGACAAGGATTCACAACCTGTTTTGCGAGTTCCATGCTACATTACAACCGTGCTGAGGGCGGACCGCGTTACCGCTCCGGCCAGCCTGCGGCTTGGACCCGGGTTCCCGTGCGTGAGGACGCCAGCAGGTCGGTGATCAACCGGGTGAGCGTCACCGCGTGGTCGAAGCCGGTGACGGTGGCGCGCGCCCCGGCGATGTCGTCGCGCAGCGCCGCGTAAACGCCGGCGACGTTGGCCGCCGCGTCGGGCATGGCCGCAAGCTCGCCCTCCTCTACCCGTTGCGGCGCCCCGTCCAGCGAAAGCGTCAGGCGGCCCGCCTGGAAGCCGCGCGGCGCCCCCCCGTCCCGGCGCCGCGTGCCGGGCTCCCCCACCACCTCCAGGCGGAACGGCGTTTCGGGCGGACGCCCGCCGGCCACCTCGACCGACAGCGTGCCGCTTCCGGCGAGGCGGCCCTGCAGCAGCAGGTGGTCAAAGGTGACGCGCTTGCGCTTCTCCTTGTCGTCGCCGGTCCGGACCACGGGATACTGCGCCGTCGCGAGCGCGCTCAGGTCGCCCAGCGCGCCGGCCACCATGATCGCGAGGTCGATCGTGTGGGCGCCCTGGATGGTGACGAGGTTGGCGAAGTTCTTGGGGTCTTCAAGGTAGACGAACGGCGCCGGCACGTCCGGCCCGAACCCGGCGGCAGCGGAATACACGCTCGCGCTCAGCACGCGCCCTATCGCGCCCGACGCGATCAGCTCGCGTGCACGCCGGACGACAGGGCTGCCGCGCAGCTGCAGGCCGACCGCGGCGTGGACGCCGGC
>CALMAB010000743.1 GCA_937858325.1 uncultured Acetobacteraceae bacterium | reverse complement strand
CCGTCCACCCCAGGCGAGCGGCTGGCGCTGTGGTGCGAGCGCCTACCCAGCCCGGCGCCGGAGATGCTGCGCAGCCTGGCCGGCCATGGCGGGCGCTACACGGAGGCGGCCGACCTTGCCGCGGCGCTGGGCAAGAAGCCGACCGGCGGGCACTGGAACAGCGGCCTGGCCCTGCTACGCAACAACGGCTTGGTCGAGGTCAGCGGCAAGCGCCTGCGGGTCAGCGAGTTGTTCCGGTGAGGCGCACCCGAGTTCTGGACGAGATCGGCCGCCCGGCGCCGGGCTCGACTACGCGCGGGTGCCCACGCCGGGCCTCACGCCGGAGGCAGAAAGCCAGGCCGCAGGCCACGTTGGTCGGACCCGGAATGCGGCGCTACGATCTTGCCCCGGGTCGGGGTTTGGAGGCGCCATGCGAAAGGATGCGTTTCATCAAGCCGTCGTGGGCGGCATCAGGTTCGACGGCGTGCTATCGGCAGACGGCCCCTACATCATCGCTCACAGCATCGCCGAGAACCGTCCCGCCGGCGGCGTCGCGCTGGTGGTGTCGGGCCTGCGCCGGTTCCTGCCGTCGCACTTCGGCCGAGGACCAGGACCCTGGGGCTGGTACATCGTCAAGTATACGTCCGAAGCCAGGGTGTTCCTCGACGGTTTCGCCGCGGAGCATGTGGACCGCATGGGTGCCGAGTTCGGCTTGATCCCGGTTGACGAGCAGCAGCAGCATGGTGGCCCGGCACGAGCGTTCTACGAGTCGCGCGCCTGGGCCGGCCTTGTGCAGTGGGTGGGCAGGCACCCGCACATGGCCAAGCGCATGTCCCGACACGACGCCTACCTGCCAGGCTGGTACGACTGCGCCCGGGCGGTGCGGAGCGGTCCCGCGGCGTGACTAGCAGCCTACGCGGACCTACGAAACCGCCATTTCATTGAACGCCCGGTAGAAGCCCAAGGAACCGGCTGTGAAGCCCAAAGCTTTGTAGAACGCCTGGGACTCAGTCCGATGAACGGCCGTCGTCAATTCCATATGGCCGCAGCCGGCCTGCCGCGCCAGGTTGGCTCCTGCATCGACCAGGATGCGGCCGATCCCTTTTCCGCGAACATCGTCGCGCACCACAAGCGCGGTGATCCGGGCTACAGGTCTCCTGTGATGAACCATCGTCGCGCAGTGTATGGCGATCAGCCCGACCGCCTTGCCGTCCTCAGTTGCGAGAAGAACAGGGTCCGTGCCGGATGCTGCGAGCAGGACCAGGCGTGCCCGCACCTCCTCGACGGTGAAGGCGTAGCCAAGCTGGCCCAGCAACTCTTGCACGACCACGCTGTCGCCCGGATCAGCCGGCCGGACCTCGATCACAACCGCTTCCCTCAGCGCTACCCGGGCGAGGCAGACAGCCAGGCGATCACGTCGCTGGCGTTCCGATCCGGCGGGAAGACGGGGTAGAACACATGCGTCACGCGGCCGTCGTCAACGATCAGCGTGCACCGCTTCAGCAGCGTCATCCCGTCAGCCCCGAAGGTGGGCAGTGTCAAGGCACCGGCAAACTCAAGCTGCTCGTCCGACAGCAGCGGAAAGGGCAGATGCAGGCGGTCTGCGGCTTCTTGCTGGTAGGCCGTGTGCTGCGTCGAAAGTCCATAGAGCTGATCGACGCCGAGCTGCTTCAACTCGTCGAAATGGTCCCTGAACGCGCATGACTGCGGCGAGCACCCATGGGCACCGGGGATAGCATCCCAGCCGTCAGGATTGGGGACGTCCGGCTTTCCAGTTCTCGGATAAACGTACAAGACGGTCCGGCCGCGGCAGGCCGACAGGTCGATGCCCTCGCCGTTTGTCGCCAAGAGCTGGACGGACGGAAGCCTCGCGCCTTGCAGGTGGCGAACCGCCCCGTCATCGACGGGTGACGGAATTCGCGACCAATCAGGCCTGTCCACGTTGATATCCATAACCGCCTCCGTTTCTTGTCGTCGACTATGCAACAGCGTGAGCGGGATACGGAAGCGGAGCACGCAAGCGAGCGCAGCAGGCTTCCGCGTTTCAACAAGTGATTGCTGAACCGGGATGGCGCACGCTGTCCAGGAGAGCAGACATCACGGCAGCGATGACCGGGGTCCGGTTTGCGTGGGCGAACAAGCCGTACTGAACAACCAGAGCGTCAGGAAGCGCATCATCTTTCAGCAATCGCATGGCAGGCTGCCTGATGCAGTCCGGCGCCAGCAGCGCAACCCCAAGCCCGTTCTCGACGGCGGCCTGGACCGCGGCCACGCTCGGGCTGGTGAAGGCGA
>CALMAB010000742.1 GCA_937858325.1 uncultured Acetobacteraceae bacterium | reverse complement strand
GCGCGGGCGCGGGCGGCGGCGGCGTCCCGGCCCTTGATGTCGGCCTCCGCCTGCTGCGCCCGCTGCAGCGACCCGGTGCCGGTCCGCACCAGGTCCGAATAACGGTTGAACTCGAACTTCGCATAGGCGGCGGACGCATCGGCGCTCGTGATGTCGGCGTCCGCGGCGGCAATCGTGCTGTTCTGCAGGCGCAGCTGCGCCTGGAGGGATTGGATGTCTGCCTCCGCCGCGGCCACGTCGGCGCGCGCCTGCGCCTGTGCCGCCAGCAGGTCGCGGTCATCCAGCCGGGCGAGCACGTCGCCCTTGCGGACCCGCTGGTTGTCGGCCGCCGGCACCTCCGCCACCTGCCCGGCGACGCGCGAGGACACGGCCACCATGTCCGCCTGCACGTAGGCGTCGTCGGTTTCCTCCAGGAAGCGGCCCGTGGTCCACCAGCCGTAGCCGAAGTACCCAACCCCCGCCAACACTGCCAGAGCCGCCGCGGCGAGCAGCACGCGCCGGCGCGAACGCGGAGGCCGGGACGCCGCGGCATCGGGTGCCACCAGCGGCGCCTGGCTGACCAGGGGCCGTTCGGTCGTCACGGGCTGCGATCCATCCATCAATCAGGCTCCTTCGATGCGGCGGCAAACGGGCAGCCGTCGTTGCTGAGCAGCTCATCCAGCATGGCGCTGAACTCCGCCTTGCGCGCTTCGCCGAGCCGGCCAAAGAACCGCGCCTGCTCGGCCACCACCAGCAGCGTCGCCCGGCGCAGCAGCGCGGCGCCCGCCTCCGTCAACGCCACGCTGTTGGCGCGCGGGTCGTCCGGGTGTACGGCACGGACCAGCAGGCCTTTCGCTTCGAGGGTGCGCAGCACCTTGCTCGCCGTCATGCGGTCGATGTGCAGGCCGTCGGCCAGCCGGCTTTGCGTTGGCACCTCGCCGAGCTTCACGACGTGCTCCGTGGCGCGCAGCAGGAAGAACTGCATGTGCGTCAGTTCCGTCGGGTGCAGCGCCGCCTCAAGCCGCCGGGTCCAGGCGTGCCGCAGCATCCAGAGCCGGTAGCCGAAGCTGCGGTGCGGCAGGAGTTCCACCTCGTCCAGTTGGGACGGCACACTGTCCATACGCTTATAATATGCACGGTTACAATGCGGCGCAAGGAGGCCATGCTGCCCCGGCACCCGGCATTAACCAATCCTTCACCGACCCCGGCGTAGTGTGGCAAGGCGTGCGCCGTTGACCAAACCGCCGGGTTCTCACTAGCTTGTCATTTATTGCGACAGGAGCTTGCCATCGACTGGAATGAGCCGCCGTTGCGGACGAACGAAAAGCGGCCCGTGCCGCGCCCAATCGTGCTGGCCTCGCATCCCGGCAACGCCGGCGCGGGCAACCGGCGGATCGCCTGGGGCAGCGCAGACGGCCACGCCCGCGGCGCGGTGGTAGCGACCCTCAACGCCGGGCCGAGCCGCAACGCCATCGGCACGCATTCCGGGGCCTACTCGGTGTATCGCGCCCTTGCGGTCGCGGCCGGGCAGCTTGCGGCGGGGCATCAGCCGGACCTGACCAACACCAGCCCGGCGGTACGGATTGGGCCGTTCCCGCAATGGTCCAAGCCGGACGCCATCGTTTCGCTCGACCCGTGGGGGCACCTGAGCACCGAGCTGTTCGCCGACCGTATCGCCGCGGGCGTCGATGTGCGCCCGTCCATCGCCGTGACCCGCGCCCACATCAACATGCCGGAGATCGCGGACGCCGTGCGGGCCGGGCGGCTGCGTCCGGACGGCACGGTGCTGGACGCCGCCGGCAACGTCCGCGTGACCAAGATCGCCATTGAGCCGGTCTGGCATCTCCCTGGCGTCGCGCGCCGCTTCGGCATCGCGGTGTCCGACCTGCGCCGCGGCCTGTTCGAGCAGACCGGCGGCATGTTTCCCGAACTGGTGACGCGCCCGGACCTTGACGTGTTCCTGCCGCCCATCGGCGGCATGACGGTTTACCTGTTCGGCGACCCCGCCGGGCTAGGCCGGCCCGAGACCCGGATCGCCTGCCGCATCCATGACGAGTGCAACGGCTCTGACGTGTTCGGCTCCGACATCTGCACCTGCCGGCCATACCTCGCGCATGGCATCGAGGTGTGCATCGAGACCGCGCAGATGGGCGGCATCGGCGTCGTGGTGTACAACCGCAAGGAGGGCCGGGCGCTCGGCGAAGTCACGAAGTTCCTGGTGTACAACGCCCGCAAGCGGCAGGAAGGCGGCGACCGGGCCGACGCTTATTTCCAGCGGACGGAATGCGTTGCGGGCGTGCAGGACATGCGGTTCCAGGAGTTGATGCCGGACGTGCTGCATTGGCTGGGCATCACCCGGATCGACCAACTGGTGTCCATGAGCAATATGAAGTTCGCGCCCATCGTGGCGAGCGGGATCGAGGTGGTCGAGCGCATTGCCATCCCCGACGCGCTGATCCCCGCCGACGCCAGCGTGGAGATGGATGCGAAGAAGGCGGCGGGCTACTACACCGACGCCGTGCCGCCGCCCGAGGTCCTGCACGAGGCCAAGGGCCGGCCGTTGGATGAGTGAGGCGGAGGCGGCCGCCTGGCTCTGCACCGCGAAGGCCGTGCGCAGCCGGGCCGATGCGATGCTGGCGTTGGCGGAGGCGGACGGGCTGCGGCATTTCACCGTGGACCTCGCGCGGCTGGATGACGCCGCGGGCTATGTCGCGTCGGTGGTGCGCAGCGCGTATCCCGATCTCCGCATCCCGCACCACGCGCGCTGGCGGCATTTCGCCGTGGGCGGGATCGACCGTTGGGGGCCGCTCGGCGCCAGGCTGGCCGATTTGGGCGCGGCAAAGGCCGCGCGGGCGCGCGTGGAGCTTTGCGTGGTCAGCGTGTTGCTGGACGCGGGCGCCGGGGGCTGGCGCTACGCCGAGCCAGGCACCGGCCTGACGCTCTCCCGGTCGGAGGGATTGGCGGTGGCCAGCCTGCGCGCGTTCGAGGCCGGGCTGTTCGCGGCGGAAGGTGGGATGCGGGCCGATGCGGGCGGGCTGACCCGGATAAACGCCGCGGCACTGGCCCGCGCCTTTCAGGTGGACGAGAGCAATCCCTTGCCGGGGCTGGAAGGGCGTGCGGCCCTGCTGCGCGGCCTTGGCGCGGTGCTGCTGGCCCGGCCGGAGCTGTTCGGGCGCGACGATCCCCGCGTCGGCCGGCTGTTTGACCACCTTGCCGGCGACCGCGCGACGGTTGCCGCCCGCGACATCCTGGCCGCGGTGCTGGACGGTTTCGGCCCGGTTTGGCCGTCGCGGGTCGTGCTCGCCGGGCGCAGCCTGGGCGATGTGTGGCGCTACCCGAACCTGCCGCTTGAGCCCGGGGCGCCGGCGGGCAGCGCCGGGCTGGTGCCGTTCCACAAGCTGTCGCAATGGCTGACCTACTCGCTGATCGAGGTGTTCGAGGATGCAGGCGTCGCCGTGACCGGGATCGACGCGCTGACCGGCTTGCCGGAGTATCGCAACGGCGGGCTGTTCCTGGACCTTGAGGTGCTGCGGCTGCGCGATCCTGGCCTGGCGGACGCACCACTGCCGCCAGAACACCCGGCGGTGGTGGAATGGCGGGCGCTCACGGTGGCGCTGCTCGACCGGATCGCGCCGCCGCTCCGCGCCCGGCTGGGCGGCGACGCGGCAGCCTTGCCGTTGTCCCGCCTGCTGGAAGGTGGGACCTGGGCGGCGGGGCGGCAGGCGGCGGCGGAGCGGCGGGCCGATGGCGGCCCACCTTTGCGCATCCTCAGCGATGGGACGGTGTTCTGATGCAGGCATACAGCGACGCGCGCTTTCCCGCCGTCACGGTGGTCGGCCACCCGCTCGTGCAGCACAAGCTGACGCTGCTGCGGCAGAAAGCGACACCCACCGCCGAGTTCCGGCAGATCGCCCGGGAAATCAGCCTGCTGATGGCTTACGAGGTGACGCGCGACCTGCCGCTCGACACCGTGACGGTCGAGACGCCGATGGAAGCCATGGAGGCGCCGCTGCTGTCCGGCAAGAAGCTGTGCTTCGTGCCGATCCTGCGCGCGGGCAACGGCATCCTGGACGGGATGCTGGACCTCGTGCCTTCCGCCCGCGTCGGGCACATCGGGCTGTATCGCGACCCGGCGACCCTGGTGCCCGTCGAGTACTACCTCAAGCTGCCGGACGATATCCCGGAGCGGCTGGTGGTGGTCGTCGATCCCATGCTCGCGACCGGGCACTCCGCCGCTGCGGCGCTGACCCGGCTGCGGCAGGCCGGCGCCGCGCAACTGCGCTTCGTGTGTCTGCTCGCCGCGCCCGAGGGCTTGGCCGTGCTGCAGGACGAGCATCCGGACGTGCCGGTGTTCACCGCCGCCATCGACCGCTGCCTGGACGAGCACGGCTACATCTGTCCCGGCCTGGGCGACGCCGGCGATCGGCTGTACGGGACGAAATAGCGCCGCTCCTGGTACATGGCTTGCAAAGCCTGCGGCGCATCGGGCTTGCTAGGCCCGCGATGCGGTAGGAGCAGGCGGGTTGGTGCAGGGCGTCGAGTTGGTCGCGGTGAGCAAGCGGTATGGCGGCGCCACCGCCGTTGATGACATCACGCTGCACATCCCCCGCGGCGTGTACTGCTGCCTGTTGGGACCCAGCGGCTGCGGCAAAACGACGACGCTGCGCATGATCGCCGGGCACGAGGCGGTGTCGGACGGTGACGTGCTGGTGGACGGCCGCAATGTGACCAACACCCCGCCCGCCGGACGCGGCACCGCCATGATGTTCCAAAGCTACGCGTTGTTCCCGCACCTGAGCTGCTTGGACAACGTGGCGTTCGGCCTCAAGATGCGCGGCATCGGCCGGGCCGAGCGGCATGAGCGGGCGCGGCGCGGGCTGGAAATGGTGCAAATGCAGGCATACGCCGACCGGATGCCCGCCCAGCTTTCGGGCGGTCAGCAGCAACGGGTGGCGCTGGCCCGCGCGCTCTTGACCGAGCCGCGGGTACTGCTGCTGGATGAGCCGCTGTCGGCGCTTGACCCGTTCCTGCGCGGGCGGATGCGCGCGGAGCTGAAGCGGCTGCAGCGGGACCTCGGCCTGACCTTCGTCCACGTCACCCACAGCCAGGAGGAAGCGATGGCGCTGGCCGACCTGGTCGTGGTGATGGACGGCGGGCGCATCCAGCAGGCGGCCGCCCCGCGAGAGGTGTTCGACCGCCCGGCCGTCGCCTTTGTCGCGCGCTTTATCGGCGGGCACAATGTGCTCGGCGGCCCGGGCGGGCAAGTGGCGGTCCGCGCCGACCGGTGCCGGCTGTCCACGGTGCCGGACGCGGCGTGCCCGGGCGTGCGGGGCACGGTGTCGCTGGTGGAGTACCAAGGCGCGTCCGTGCGCGTGGCGCTCACCACCGAGCACGGGGAGGACGCGGTGGCGATCCTGCCTGACGCCGTGTTCTTCGCCGATCCCGTAGGGGTGGGGCAGCCGGCCTGGATTGGCTGGTCGGCCGCCGACGCCCACGCCTTAAGCGCCTGACCCCCTCCCCTTTGCTTTTCAGGAGTTCCACCATGGCAAACATGAATATTGGACGCCGCACCGCGCTGAAGGCCGGGCTGGGCTTGGCCGGAGCCGCCGCCGGGTCGGGCGCGATCACCGGCTTCCCGACTATCTGGGCGCAGAACATCCGCAACATCACCCTGCGGCAGTTCGGCACCGGGGTGTCGAACCTGAACGCGCTGGCGGACAAGGTGAAGCAGGATTTGGGCTTCACGCTGGCGATGACGGCGCTCGACAGCGATGCGGTGTCACAGAAAGCGGTGACGCAGCCGCGGTCCTACGACATCGCCGACATCGAGTACTGGATTTGCAAGAAGATCTTCCCTGCCGGCGTGCTGCAGCCGATGGATGTGAAGAAGATCAAGAACTACGACAAGATCGTGCCGATCTTCACCACCGGCCGGCTGTCGCCCGAAAGCCGGATCGCCCAGGGCACCGCGCCGCACACCGTGAGCTTCGTGGAAGGGCCGACTTCCACCAAGTTCGCGTCCCAGCCTTCCGGCTGGATGACGCTGATCCCCACCATCTACAACGCCGACACGCTCGGCATCCGCCCGGACCTGGTGGGCCGGCCGATCCGCAACTGGCGCGACCTAGTGGACCCGGCGTTCAAGGGCCGTGCGTCCATCCTGAACATCCCGTCCATCGGCATCATGGACGCCGCGATGGTGATGGAAAGCCTGGGGCGGATGAAATACGCGGACAAGGGCAACATGACGCGGGATGAGATCGAGAAGACGACGGCCTTCCTGATCGAGGCCAAGCGCGCCGGGCAGTTCCGCGCGTTCTGGAAGAGCTTCGACGAGAGCGTGAACCTGATGGCGTCGGGCGAGGTGGTGATCCAGTCCATGTGGTCGCCCGCCGTCACCGCCGTGCGCTCCCGCGGCATCGCCTGCACCTACCAGCCGTTGGAGGAAGGCTACCGCGCCTGGGGCGGCGGCCTCGGCCTGTCCAAGAACCTGTCCGGCATGGAGCTGGACGCCGCGTATGACTACATCAACTGGTACCTGTCCGGCTGGGCCGGCGCCTACCTGAACCGCCAGGGCTACTACAGTGCGGTGCTGGAAACGGCGAAGGAGAACATGACGCCGGACGAGTGGGGCTTCTGGATGGAGGGCAAGCCCGCGCAGTCCGACATCAAGTCGCCGGACGGCAAGGTGTTGGAAAAGGCCGGCGCGGTGCGCGACGGCGGATCGTTCGCGGAGCGCATGGGACAGGTCGCCTGTTGGAACTCGGTGATGACCGAGGACCGCTTCCTCGTGCAGAAGTGGAACGAGTTCGTCGCGGCGTGAGAAGCGCGTCTTACCTGCTGGCAGCGCCGCTTTGGCTGGTGCTGGGCGGCTTCCTGCTGGTGCCGATGGCGGCCATCCTGGTGGTCAGCTTCTTCGACTACGACAGCGTGCGGCTGATCCCCGACGTGGTGCTGACCAACTACGCGGACGTGCTGCTGTCCCAGGTGACGTGGCAGACCTACCTGAACACGTTGAAGTACACGGCGATGGTCTGGGTGCTGACGGTTGCAGTGGGCGTGCCGGTCGCCTTGTTCCTGGCGTTCTGCGTGCAGAGCGCCGCGCTGCAGTCGGTGCTGTTCCTGGTGTGCACGGTGCCGTTCCTGACTTCCAACGTGATCCGCATGATCTCTTGGGTGCCGTTCCTGGGGCGGGAGGGGCTGTTCAACGGCGCCTTGATGGGCGTCGGGCTGATCGACCGGCCGCTCGACGTGCTGCTGTTCTCCGACTTCGCGGTGGTGCTCGCCTTTGTCCACCTGTACGCGCTGTTCATGGTGGTGCCGGTGTTCAACACCATGGTGCGGATCGACCGCCGGCTGATCGAGGCCGCGGTGGACGCGGGCGCCGGGCCGTGGGCGGTGCTGCGGGAGGTGATCCTGCCGCTGTCCAAGCCGGGCATCGCCATCGGCTCCGTGTTCATCATCACGCTGGTGATGGGCGACTTCACGACGGTGCGGCTGATGGGCGGGGGACAGCGGGCGTCGGTGGGGCTGATGATCTCGAACCAGATCGCGCTGCTGCAGTATCCCGCGGCGTGCGCCAACGCCGTGGTGCTGCTCCTGCTGGTGCTGCTGATGATCACGGCCTTGCTGCGCGTCGTCGATATCCGGCGGGAACTGTGATCCCGATCTGGCGAACGCCATGATCACCGGGCTGGGCCGCTGGCTGCTGGGCGGGTTCTTCGTGCTGTTCGTGCTGTTCCTTTACGGCCCGACGCTCACCATCGTCGTCTTGTCGTTCCAGGGGCCGGAGGGCGGGCTGACCTTTCCGATGCGCGGGGTTTCGACCGCCTGGTTCACCCGGCTGTTCCAGCAGCAGGCGGTGGGCGACCTCGGTGCCGCGTTCACGCGGTCGCTGATTTTGGCGGCCATGGTGATGGCGGCGACCGCCGTGGTCTCGGTCGCAGCCGCCGTCGCCTTTCGCCGGCGCTTCCTGGGCGCGGGCGCGCTGTTCACGCTGACCGTCGCCAGCCTGATCGTGCCG
>CALMAB010000741.1 GCA_937858325.1 uncultured Acetobacteraceae bacterium | reverse complement strand
GCCCGGCGCCGCCGCGACCTCCCCTGCGAGCCAGGCCGCGTTGGCGAGGTCGCGGCGCAGCCGGGCGGCCAGCCCCTCGACCCCCTGCTCGCGGATCAGGAACCAGAGCTTCAGCGCGCGGAACCGCCGGCCCAACGGGATGCCCCAATCGCGCAGGTTGCGCACCTGGCCATCAACGCCGCTTTGCAGGAAGCTCGGGTTGGTGGACATGACCCGCACCAGGTGCTCAGGCTCGCGCACGTAGTACAGCGAGCAGTCGAACGGCGCGCCCAGCCACTTGTGCGCGTTGACCACGATGCTGTCCGCGCCCTCGATGCCGTGCCACAGGTGCCGCATCTCCGGCAGGACCATGGCGCTGCCGGCCATCGCCGCATCGACGTGCAGCCAGATGCCGTGGCGCGCCGCCACGTCGGCAAGGCCCGCCACCGGGTCGATGGCCGTGGTCGCCGTCGTGCCGGTGGTCGCGACGATGGCCGCCGGCCGCAGCCCGGCCCGGCGGTCCTCCACGATCATCGCTTCCAGCGCATCCGGCCGCATCGCGTGGACGCCGTTGCAGGGTACGAGCCGCACCGTGTCGCGCCCCCACCCGGCCAGCAGCGCCGCCTTGTCCACGGAACTGTGGCTCTGGGCCGAGACATAGACGGTCAAGGGCGACGGCTCCGCCTGTAAGCCGCCGCGGGCCAGCGCGAAGCCGGTCGCCCGCTCCCGTGCGCAGATCAGCGCGACCAGGGTGCTGGTGGAGGCCGTGTCCTGGATGACGCCGCTCCACGCGGCACTGAGGCCGAGCATCTGCCGCATCCAGTCGGTCACGACCTCTTCCAGCTCGGTCAGCGCCGGGCTGGACTGCCAAGACAAGCCGAGCACGCCGAGGCCCGTGCTGGCAAGGTCGCCCAAGACGCCGGACAGCAGGGCGTTGGCCGGGAAATAGCCGAAGAAGCGGGGGTGCTGCCAATGCGACAAGCCGGGCATCACCAGGCGTTGGAGATCGTTGATCACCTGGTCGAACGGCTCGGGACTGCGCGGCGGCCCCGATGGGAACAGGGCGCGCACCGCACCGGGCTGCACCGGCGCCATCACGGGCCGGTCCGCGAGCGTTTCGCGGTAATCGGCGATCAGGTCGATGAGGCGGTGCCCATGGGCACGGAACTCGTCAGGGGTCATGGCGCGTCCGGGCGGCGGCGGCATGTCCCCGTGGGAACATGCCGCCGCCGGACATCACAGGCCGCGGCCCATACGCACCGTGCCCTCGTTGCGCGGTGCGCCGACGCTGCCGCCGAACCATGCCGCGACCGCGCCGAGCGCCAGGGCGATGAAGCCGAAGATGCCGGCGCTGGCCAGGCTCTTGCGCGTCACCTCCGCTGCCTGCTGCGCCTTCTGCTTCACTTGGTCCGCCGTCTGTCGCGCCTGCTGCTCGGCTTGCTGCAGCCGGGTGCGGGCCTCGTCGGGGCTGATGTTCGCGGTCTTGGCCAGGGCATCCACGGCGCGGTCCCGCGCCGCCGAGGCCGCGGCCTGGTCGCCGCTCACGCTGGCCCGGACGTAGGTCATGATGTCATCCTGGGCGTTCTGCGCGTCGTCCGGGTTGACCAGGCGCTTGACCTGCGCCTGCAGCGCGTCGCCGTTGGTGTTCTGCGCAACGCCCGATACCGCCGAGGCCGCGCCCCGGCCGGCAGCGCCCACCGTGCTGCCCAGCGCGTTGAACGTGCCGCCGATGATTCCGCCCACCGCCGAGGTCAGCATGTAGAAGATGACCAACGTCGCCACGCACCACGACACGAAGCCGTGCCAGTTCGCCGTGTTGTTGTCCGACGTGCCGCACAGCCGCCCGGCCACCACGCCGCCCACGAACGACGCGATGATGCCCGACAGCGTCCACCAGATCCCCGCCGTGAGCGAGAAGCCGGAGGCCGATGGGTTGTCGCCCGTGTTCGCGGCGTCGAGCGACGACGCACCGATGCCGATGCCCAGGATGTTCAGCAGGAGCTGCACCACCATCGCCGCGACGACGCCCGCCAGGATCGCGCCCCAGGACACGCGGTTGCGCATGAACGTGCGCTGATCGTCCGGCACGACGGCGTTCGCCGTGCCGCCCGGGTAGGTGGGGATCAAGGCCATGACGCGCCTCCCGTCAGCGGTGCATGAGGCGGGCGAGCACGTAGCCGATGCCGACCGCCCCGAGGAGAGCCACCATCGGACGCTCCTTCAACAAGCTGTCAACCTGCGTGCCGAGCGTTTCAGCGCCCTCGCTCACGGCGTCCTTGGCGGAGCCGTAGGCGTTCTGCAACTGCCCGCTGACCTGGTCGGCCTTGCTCTCCGCCTGCAGCTTGTTGTCGCCCAGCAGCCCGCCGGCGGCGTCCTTGACCTTGCCGCCGATGTCGCTGGCGCTGCCCTTGATGCGATCCTCGTCCATCGCTGCTCTCCCTTTTCAAGCACCCGAACCGGGAGTCCGGCCCGATGTAACGACCTCTAACGCAGACGCTGCAGACGGTTGCATGAAGGCCGGCAGAGAGTTTGCGCCGTGGCCGAAGCGGCTGTCGGTGCACGGTCAAGCCGGCGGCCTGTTCCTGGAAAGGCACGGAGCACGCCCTGCGCTGCAGGGCCTGCTCCGCCGGGGTCAATAGGCAGCGCCGCGGCTGTTCGGCGCCTGCTTTTCCGTCGCGCCGGTCGTTCCGAGAGTGACGCCGGGCGTGTTGCCGAGCGCACGCGCGCCGCCGCCGTTTTCCGACGTGATGCCGCTGTCGAGCGAGGGGGACACGATGCCGCTACCCACCTTTGGGTCGGTGACTCCCCCTTGCGGGTTGCACGCGCAAACGGCAAGGCCGAGCGCGACGGTCATGGCGGTGGTGCGAAGCATCGTTTGTTTCCTTCATCGACCTGTGCCGCATTCTCGGGGACGAACGGCGCTCCCCGGTTGCTTGCACGATGACCGAGGGGGCGACCGCCGGCCCCGCTCGGCCCCAGGGCGGCAGGAGCAGCGGCGCCGGAGCGCGATCATTCACCAACGGTGTACGGATCGCCACCAAAGGCGGTCCCATTTCCCGTCGCGGACCGCCGTTGGCAGGCGTTTCGTCAAGAGTGTTGCACGGATCGCACATCATGGGCATGTGACGCCACAAAGGCGCCGGCTTTGCCCGGCCAGCAGAAGAAGCAGGAAGGAGGAAGTCATGGACGATGCGACGGCGGCGCGCCGGGCGAGGCGGAACACGGTTGGCGACGCCATCGAGCGCGCGGCCGGCCGCTTCCGGGACCGCATCGCGCTGCGCTTCGGCGACCGGGCCTGGAGCTACGCGGCGCTCGATGCGGAGGCGACCCGGCT
>CALMAB010000740.1 GCA_937858325.1 uncultured Acetobacteraceae bacterium | reverse complement strand
GCGCATACAGCTGCGCGGCCAGCAGCCAGGGCCGGACGCCGGACGCCGCGTCCTCGATCGTGAAGCAGCGTCGCGGCGCCACCGCCAGCACCGTTTCCTGCGTGCCCAGCGTCAGCCGGTGATAGCCGGGCGTGTCGATGGCCGGCAGCACGGCGGCGCCGTCGCGGCCCTCGGCCGTGCCCTCGCGCAGGGCACCGTCCTCCAGCACCAGCCGGAAACGGGCCGGCGGGATGCTGAGCTTGATAGGCTGCCCGACCTCCGCCGTCACCAGCGGCGGCAGGGTCGAGGAACCCTGGTCAACGGCCGCAAGGCTCGCCTTCATGTCGGACGGCGACGCGCACGGCAGCCCGAGCGCCGCCAGCACGGCATGAAGCGCGTCCGGCGCGACACCGTGCCATTCGCCGTGCACGTCCTTCCAGCGCGGCGCGACGCCGGCGTGCTCCGCAAGCCGAAGCAGCGGGTCGTCGGTCATCCCGACGTGACCTGGACGACGATGCTGCCGGGCGGCATCGCGGCGAGTTCCGTGCCGGACGGATAGGCGAATACGGCGCCGCCGGACGGCGCGCCGGAGGAGACCGCTTCCTGTCCAAGGTTCAGGGTGATCGCCAGGCGCCCGCCGGTGCCCAGCCGCCACTCGGCCTGCACAGCGCCGGGGCCGATCACCTCCGCGCTCAGGCTTCGGCAGCCCGGGATGCCTGGCACGACATGCTCGCACCGCAACGCGAGCAGGTCTTGCACGAAGGCGAAGGTGGCGGGATCGGCATTGTCGGCCACCGAGGCGTCGAACGTCGAGGGCGCATTGGGATCCGGGATCGCCGCGCGCCGCGCTTCGTCCTGGAACGCCGCGAAGTGCTTGAACTCGGCCCGCCGCCCTTCCCGCACCAGCTTGGCCAGGTCCTCGTTGTGGCTGGTGAAGAACAGGAACGGGTTGCGGGCGGCGTACTCCTCGCCCATGAACAGCATGGGCACGAACGGGCACAGCAACAGCAGCGCGGTGGCGGCGCGCAATGCTTGCGGGTCGGCCAGGGTCGTCAGGCGTTCACCCATCGCGCGGTTGCCGATCTGGTCATGGTTCTGCAGGCACACCACGAACGCCGTCGTCGGCAGGTGCCCGCTCGGCTCGCCGCGCGGCCGGCCGAGGTGCGGGGATACCTGGCCCTGGTAAGCGAAGCCGTTGGCCAGGCAGTCCTTGAGCAGCGAGGTCGCGTCCTGGAAGTCTTCGTAGTAGCCTTCGCTCTCCTTCGTCAGCAGGACGTGCATGCAATGGTGGAAGTCGTCCGCCCATTGCGCGTCGAAGCCCTCCGCATCGGGGCCAGTGCGGAGCAGGGCCGCGCGGTTGTTCTCATGCTCCAGCACCAGGTGCACCTGACGGTCCGGCTCGACCGACGCGCGGATCGTTTGGGCGAGGTCGCGCAGGAAGCCTTCCTCGGAGATGGCGTGCACCGCGTCGAAGCGCAGCCCGTCGAAGCGATACTCCATCAGCCAATACAGCGCGTTCTGAATGAAGTAGTCACACACTTCTGACCGCCGGAAGTCGATGGCGGCACCCCAGGGCGTGGTGATGTCCTCACGGAAAAACGGCTTGGCATAGGCGTGCAGGTAGGCGCCATCCGGGCCGAAGTGGTTGTACACCACGTCGAGCACCACCATCAGCCCGAGGCCGTGCGCGTCGTCGATCAGGGCTTTCAGCTCAGCCGGGGTTCCATAGGCGGTGTCCGGTGCGAAGGGGAGCACGCCATCGTAGCCCCAGTTGCGGCCGCCGGGGAAATCGGCGATCGGCATGATCTCGACGGCGGTGACGCCCAGCCTTTGCAGCTCCGGCAGGCGCTGCCGGATGCCGGAAAAGCCGCCCATGGCGCCGGCATGGGCCTCGTACACCACCGCCTCGTGCCACGGCCGGCCCATCCAGTCGTTGCGCCACTCGTATTCGCTGGGATCAACGACGACGCTGGGGTCATGGACGTCGGGCGCTTGCAGCCGCGATGCGGGGTCCGGGACGGCCAAGCCATCGGCCAGCCGATACCGGTAACGCGTGCCCGGCGGTGCCGCGAGCGTCGCCTCGTGCCACCCACCCTCCAGCGCCCGCATCGGCTGCGAGGCCTGCTCCTCGATTTCCAGCGAGACGGTCTCGCTCGACGGCGCCCACAGCCGGAAGCGTGTCTGACCGTCCGGGAGCAGCGTCGCGCCGAACGGGAGGGGGTGGGCGTGGTGCATAGGTCATGCCTGCAAGATAAGCGTCGCCAAAGGCGGCAGTGTCAGGGAAAGCGAAGCCGGGTGCCCGTGCGACGGCACGGGGTCGGCTTGCAACGCGCCGCCGTTGCCAACGTTCGATCCGCCGTAGCCGGATGCGTCACTATTCAGCACTTCGCGCCACGCGCCGCCATGCGGCACGCCGACGCGGTAGCCGTAACGCGGCACGGGGGTGAAGTTGCAGATGACCAGCGCCGCCGGGCCGCCGTCGGTCGGCAGCCGTAGGTAGGCGAACACCGAGTTGGTGCTGTCGCCGACCACGACCCATTGGAAACCGCTGGGATCGCAGTCGCCCTGGTGAAGCGCGGGCATCCGGCGGTAGGCCCCGTTCAGGTCGCGCAGCAGCGCCTGCACCCCGGCGTTCGGCGCTTGGTCCAGCAGGTCCCAGTCGAGGCCGGTGTCGTGGTTCCATTCCCGGTCCTGGGCGAACTCGGCGCCCATGAACAGCAGCTTCTTGCCAGGGTAGGTCCACATGAAAGCGAGGTAGGCGCGCAGGTTGGCGAACTTCTGCCAGGGATCGCCCGGCATTTTCCGGATCAGCGAGCCTTTGCCATACACGACCTCGTCATGCGACAGCGGCAGGGTGAACCGCTCGGAAAAGGCGTACACCAGGCCGAAGGTAATCTCGTCGTGGTGGTAGCGGCGGTTGACCGGATCTTCCTGCATGTAGTGCAGGGTGTCGTGCATCCAGCCCATGTTCCACTTGAAGTCGAAGCCGAGGCCGCCCTCGTCGGCCCGCCGGGTGACGCCGGGCCAGGCGGTGCTTTCCTCGGCGATCAGCAGCGCGCCGGGGCAGTGCTCGGCGACCGCGCGGCTGAGCTCCTGCAGGAACGCCACCGACTCCAGGTTCTCCCGGCCGCCGTACTTGTTCGGCACCCACTCGCCGGGGTTGCGGCTGTAGTCGCGATACAGCATGGAGGCCACGGCATCCACGCGCAGCCCGTCCGCGTGGTAGTGCTCCAGCCAGAACAGCGCGCTGGCGATCAGGAAGCCGCGCACCTCGTTGCGGCCGAGGTTGAAGATGTAGGTGTTCCAATCCTGGTGGAAGCCTTCGCGCGGGTCGGCATGCTCATAAAGCGGCGTGCCGTCGAACCGGGCGAGGCCGTGCGGATCGGTCGGGAAGTGCGCCGGCACCCAGTCCAGGATGACCCCGATCCCCATCAGGTGGCAGCGGTCCACAAAGCTCGCGAACGCCTCGGGCGGACCGAGGCGGGAGCTTGGCGCGAACTGGCCGAGCGGCTGGTAGCCCCAGGAGCCGCCGAACGGGTGCTCCATGATCGGCAGCAGCTCGATGTGGGTGAAGCCCATGCCGGCGCAGTACGGCGCGAGCCGGTCGGCCAGCGCCGCCCATCCGGCGCCTCCCTCAAGCGACGCCGGCAGCCAGGACGCGGCGTGGACCTCGTAGGTCGAGATCGGCGCGGATGCTGACTGGGCGGCAGCCCGGCGCTGCATCCAGGCCGCGTCGGTCCAGCGCCACTTCGCGGCGGAGGCGACAATCGAGCCAGTCCGCGGCGGCAGCTCGGCTGCCCAGGCGACCGGGTCGGCCTTTTGTGGCAGCATCTCGCCGCCGGGGCCGAGCAGCTCGTATTTGTAGATCGCCCCGGTCCCGATGCCCGGAATGAACAGGTCCCAAACGCCGGCGCCGACGTGCCGGCGCATCGGATGGCGGCGGCCGTCCCAGAAGTTGAACTCGCCCACCACCGAAACGCGGCTGGCATTCGGCGCCCAAACAGCGAAGCGCACGCCGGCAACGCCGTCCATCTCCGCCGGGTGCGCGCCGAGGACGTGGCCGAGTTCCCGATGCCGGCCCTCGGCCAACAGGTGCAGGTCAAGCGGGCCGAGCGTCGGGGGAAAGGCATAGGCGTCGGCCGTCCTGTACGGGCCGAGCGGCGTGTCGAACTGCAGGTCATAAGGCACGCGCGCCGGGATGTCGCCGGCCCAGAAGCCGTCGGGGTGGATGCACTGCAGGGTGCCGAGCACCTGGCCGTTGCCGCGGCCGATCACCACGCCGCCGCCGGCTCCCGGCAGGAACGCCCGGACGCTGCACCCGTCCGCCGTGTCGTGCGGGCCGAGCACCGCGAACGGGTCGCCATGCCGGCCCTGCACGATGGCCTCGACCGCGCCCGTATCAGGCATGGTCATGCCGCTGCCTCCAAGGAAAGCAAACGCTCGGCGATCCGAAACAAGCCGCCCAAGGGGATGCCGATCCAGGTGGGGCGGTTCGCCGCCTCGTACTTGATCTCGTAGGCGGCCTTTTCGAGCAGGAACAGGTCGAGCAGCGACGGCTCCGCCTCGGTCGGCACCCAGCGCGGCTCGGCGGCGGCGAGCACGGCGCCGTAAGCCTCCAGGAACGACGCGGACGCGCGCTCGCGAAACTGCTGCAAGATGGCTTGGCGCCGCTCCGTCGCCGTTTCCGACGCGGCCACCCGGCCCGGCGCGGCGGCGGCGGCGGCGTAGTCGAAGGAGCGCAGCAGCCCTGCCACGTCGCGCAGCGGACACGACTTGGCCCGCCGCTGCTCCATCGTGCGCGCCGGCTCCCCCTCGAAGTCGATGATGTAGGCGTCGCCCTGCACGACCAGCACCTGGCCCAGGTGGAAGTCGCCATGCACCCGGGTGTTGAGCGACCCTTGGCCTCTTTGAGCCAAGCGCCCGGCGGCTTGGGACAACGCTTCCGCATGGTCCAGCAGGGTTGCGGCCTGATGGGCGGCGGTGGCGTCCGGCCATTCCTTCACGTCGCGCAGCATCCCCACCGCGCTCTCGATCTGCTCGACGGCGCCGGCGGCCCATTCGGAGAGGATCGCGTCGTTGACCGGTTCCGGCTGGAACTCGGCCCGCTCCGTCGGCTGCGACAGCGCGGCGTGCAGCTCGCCGAGCCGGGTGCCGATGTTGCGGGCGAACACTTCATAGGCCGCGAAGATGTCGGTCGCCTCGGCTTCCGCATCCTGGCCGCCCATCGCCGGCCCGATCAGCGCCGCCTCCTCGACCACCCGGGCAAGGTAGTCGAGCGTGTAGGTCCAGCCGTCGCCCTGGTTGCGGACGAAGCCTTGGGCAAGGCCCACCGTGTGCGGCGTGCCGTCCGCGCCGATACGCACCACCTCGCCGAACAGCGGCGCGGTGTTTCCGAAGCCGCGCTCGGTCAGGTAGCCGGTCATCTCCGCTTCCGGATGCACCCCGGCCAAGACGCGGCGCACCAGCTTCAGCACCAGCGCGTCGCCAACGATGAGGGACGAGTTGGACTGCTCCGCCGAAAGGCGGCGGATTTCCGCGTCGTCGGCCAGGGTGACCGTTGCCATGCGCGAGGTCGGGACGAAGCGCAGCTCTCCGTCGTCGAGCGGCACCGCCGCGCCGTCCCGCAGGCCGGCGATCATGCCGCGCGCCATGGCATCCAACGCGAAGGCGTCGGTCAGGTAGCCGACCCGCGGCCCCCGGCGCACCCGGGTCAGCGCAAGCTGCTGCGCGAGCGCGCCCGACGTCTCGTCTTCCCAAGCGACGCCGAGGGGCAGCACGTAACGCTCGGCGCGGCCGGGCAGGGCGGCCTCCACCTCCGCGAACATGACGCCGCCGCCGGTGCCGGGCATCGGCGCGGCGTAGGCCAGGTGCACGCCTTCCAGCCGCTCGGTCTTGGAAGCGAACCAGCGGCGCTTGGGCAGGTAGGCCGGCAGGGCTTCCCGCTCCAGCACGGCGCGGCCTTGGATGTTGAGGATGTCGGCGAGGCCGGCGCGCATGACCAAGGTAGCATACTCCGGTAGCGGTTCCGGCGGGGCCACGTGCCAGGACGGCAACTGCGCATCCGCCGCCATGAGGAACCAGAAAAAGCCATAGGGCGGCAGGGTGAGGAGGTAGGTGAGCTGCCCGACCGGCGGGAACACCGAGCCGCCGACGATGTCGACCGGCACCCGCCCGGCGAAGGCCGACAGGTCCAGCTCGACCGCCTGCGCGGTACGCGACAAGTTGCTGACGCACAGGATGGTTTCGGTGTGCCCGTCCTCCGCCGTCCATTCGCGCAGGTAGGCGAGGATCTTGCGGTTGTGCGGGTAAAGAAACCGCTGCGTGCCGCGGCCGAACGCCCGGTGGCGCCGGCGGACCGCCAGCATCCGCCGGGTCCAGTTCAGCAGCGAGTGCGGGTTGGCCGCCTGCGCTTCGACGTTCACCGCCTGGAAGCCGTAGTTGGCATCCATGATCGGCGGCAGCATGAGCTGCGCCGGATCGGCACGGGAAAAGCCGCCGTTGCGGTCCATGGACCACTGCATGGGCGTGCGAACCCCGTCCCGGTCGCCCAGGAAGATGTTGTCGCCCATCCCGATCTCGTCGCCGTAGTAGATCACGGGCGTGCCGGGCATGGACAGCAGCAGGCCGTTCATCAGTTCGATGCGGCGCCGGTCATGCTCCAGGAGCGGCGCGAGGCGGCGGCGGATGCCGAGATTGATGCGGGCGCGGCGGTCGGCGGCGTAGGTGTTCCACAGATAGTCGCGCTCGCCCGAGGTGACCATTTCCAGCGTCAGCTCGTCGTGGTTGCGCAGGAACACCGCCCATTGGCAGTTGCCGGGGATTTCCGGGGTTTGCCGCATGATGTCGGTGATCGGGAAGCGGTCCTCCCGCGCGATGGCCATGTACATGCGCGGCATCAGCGGGAAGTGGAACGACATGTGGCACTCGTCGCCCTCGCCGAAGTACTGCTGGGCATCCTCCGGCCACTGGTTCGCCTCGGCGAGCAACATGCGGCCCGGCGCGTAGCGGTCCAACTCGGCGCGGATCAGCTTCAGGACCGCATGGGTTTCCGGCAGGTTCTCGTTGTTGGTGCCTTCGCGCTCCACGAGGTATGGCACGGCGTCGAGGCGCAGCCCGTCGATGCCGAGGTCCAGCCAGAACCGCATGATGGAAAAGACGTCTTCCAGCACGGCCGGGTTGTCGAAGTTGAGGTCGGGCTGGTGCGAGTAGAAGCGGTGCCAGTAATACGCCCCGGCCACCGGGTCCCAGGTCCAGTTGCTGGTCTCGCTGTCGATGAAGATGATGCGGGTGCCCGCGTACTTCGCGTCGCTGTCGGACCACACGTAACGCTCGCGCTCCGGGCTGCCCGGCGGGGCCAGGCGGGCCGCCTGGAACCAGGGGTGCTGGTCGGACGTGTGGTTGATGACCAGCTCGGTGATGACGCGCAGCCCACGGGCGTGCGCGGCCTCGATGAAGCGGCGCACGTCGTCCAGGTTGCCGTAATCGGCGTGGACGCTTTGGTAGTCGGCGATGTCGTAGCCGTCGTCGCGCCGGGGCGAGGGATAGAACGGCAGCATCCAGATCGCGGTGACGCCCAGCTCCGCGACGTAGTCCAGCTTTTCCAGCAGGCCCCGGAAGTCGCCCACCCCGTCGTTGTTTGCATCAAAGAACGACTTGAGGTGGAGCTGGTAGATGATCGCGTCCTTGTACCAGGACGGATCCTCAATGGCTGGCAGGGTCTGAGCGGGTGCGGAGAAGGCAGGGCGTGCCGAGGCGGGCGGGGCTACGGCGAGCGGGGCGTCCGGCATGAGGGAGGTGCTAATGATCGTTCTCACTCGGTTACGTTACGAATCCGCCAGATGGCGTAAGGCCGGTCCGGCGTCAACGTGAGGCGTTGTGTACGGTCCGTCCAGCGGGACTGCCGCCCCCCGAGCAGATCGGTCACGTCACAGGTCGCCGGGATAGCAAGCTCGGCATACTGTGAAAACCGCGGATCCATGCTGATTGCGATAAGCAAAACGTTAGATCGATCTTTTGTCGCCTTTTCGAAGAACAGCACCTGGTCTCCGCTCGCCGGCAGGAACGTGACGCCCTGGTGCGAGTGCAGCGCCGGGTTGAGCCGGCGTATGGCGTTGAGCTCCGTGATCTCGGCCACGATGTTGCCGGGCCGGTCCCAGTCCCAGGCGCGGATTTCGTACTTTTCGCTGTCCAGGTATTCTTCCTTGCCCGGGATCGGCGTGCCTTCGCACAGCTCGAACCCGTTGTACACGCCCCATAAGCCGGACAGCGTGGCGGCGAGGGCGGCGCGGATCAGGAAGCCGGGGCGGCCCGAGGTTTGCAGGAACACCGGGTTGATGTCCGGCGTGTTGACGAAGAAGTTCGGCCGGAAGAACTCCCGCGGCGGCGCCTCCGTCAGCTCGGTCAGGTATTCCTGGAACTCCGCCTTGGTGTTGCGCCAGGTGAAATAGGTGTACGACTGCGAGAAGCCGACCTTGGCGAGGCGGTACATCACCTTGGGCCGGGTGAACGCCTCGGCCAGGAAGATGGAGTCGGGGTAGCGGGCCTGCACCTCGGCGATCATCCACTCCCAGAACGGCAGCGGCTTCGTGTGCGGGTTGTCCACGCGGAACAGGCGGACGCCTTGGCCCGCCCAGTACAGCACGGCATCGCGCAGTTCGGTCCACAAGCTGGGCACCGCGCCCGGCGCGTAGAAATCGACGTTGACGATGTCCTCGTATTTCTTGGGCGGGTTCTCCGCATAGCGGATCGAGCCGTCCGGCCGCCAGTTGAACCAGTCGCGGTGCTGCTTCAGCCAGGGGTGGTCCGGCGAGCACTGGATGGCGAAGTCGATGGCAAGCTCCAGCCCATGGTCCGCCGCGGCGGCGCGGAGGTGCTGGAAGTCCTCGATGGTCCCGAGTTCAGGGTGCAGCGCGTCGTGGCCGCCATCTGGCGAGCCGATGGCGTAGGGGCTGCCGGGATCGTCCGGACCCGGCGTCAGCGTGTTGTTGCGGCCCTTGCGGTTGGTCCGGCCGATGGGATGGATCGGCGGGAAGTACAGCACGTCGAAGCCCATGTCGCGGATGCGCGGCAAATGGCGCTCCACGTCGGCGAAGGTGCCATGCCGGTTGGGATCGTCGCTCATCGAGCGCGGGAACACCTCGTACCACGAGGCAAACCCCGCCGCGACCCGCTCGGCCTGCACGGGAATCGGGTCAAGCACCGCAGCAAGCGGGCGGTCGTCGGCGCCGGCCATCAGTGCGGCGACCTCGGGCGACAACAGGGTCTTCCGCTGCGCGTCCGCGTCCTGCTTGCCAAGGGTCTTGAGGACCTGGGCCAGCGCCGCTTTGCCGGCGGAGGCGGCCCGTGCCTCGGCCTGGGACACCAGCAGGGCGCCTTCTCGCAACTCAAGTGCGATCGGCACGCCGGCCGCGTGTTTCTTGGTCAACTCGTCGGCAAAGGTGGCATAGGCGTCGCGCCAGGCCTGCACCCTGTAATGGTGCACGCCAAGCTGCCGAAGCGGAAAGCCGGCCGTCCATCGGTCGTTGTTGAGCAGCCGCATCGGCACCTCGTGCCAATCCGTCTCGCCGGGGCCGCGCCAGTGCAGCATGACGGCCAGCTTGTCGTGACCGTCAGCGATGACGTCGGCCTCAACCTCGACGAGGTCGCCCACGGTGCGCCGCGACGGGAACCGTCCGCCATCGACGCAAGGCGAGGGCGCTTCAATGGCCAGGCGTGGCTGGCGGGCTGCCTGCTCGGCCCCGCCGACCGGTTGCGGGCTGGCCTGCACGCTGGGCAGCGGCAGGGCAGGGGCCGTGAACGCCATCAAGGCACCCGGCGGCAGCAGCAACGACGAGGCCGGATCGAACGCCTCGCCCGCCTCGGACAGCCACGGCCCGAACGACCCGGCGCCTGGCAGAACCGCCGGGCCGCTGACCGAAGCCGGCGTGGTGTCCGAGTTGAGCAAGTACAAAGCCGCCTGCCGGGCCTGGCGCGGATCGGCGGCATCCACGCGCAACAGGGCTGTCACCGCCTGCCCGGAGCTGTACAGCAGGCGGGCAAGCCCGGCGCCAAAACCCGGCTGCGTCCGCAAGGCGTTCAGGCGCTTGATCTCGGCGCCGTCCTTGTCCGTCAAACGGCGCATCCAGCCATCGGTGAGCAACGCGGCCACGTCGCCGGTGTGCTCGGCCGCAGGCGCGACGACAGGAGCGATGCGCCGGAGCAGGTCGAGTTCCCGCCAAAGCCAGTCCGCCTGCCCGTCCCACCATGGCAGCGAGCACGCGACGTAATCGACCGCGCCTTCCGGCAAGCTCGCCACGCTGTCCCAGGCAAGGCCGGGCGTCCAGGCAAACAGGACCGCATCGAGGACCAGCCCGCGCAGGCGGACCAGGAAGGGCGCCACGGACGCCGCCGGCAGGCCGGCCAGCCCGAGCAGCCGCACGCCCGCCACGCCGGCCGCCACCAGTTCCGCGACTTGGGGCGCCCACCATTCGGCAAGCCGCTCGGCATCCTTGGCGTCCGTCACGGCGGCGATGGCGGCGGAGGCGCTCCTGGGCGGCTGCCGGGGATCGACCGTGGGCGCCGGGGTGACGACGAACATCGCGGGGATGCCGTTCCCGGCGGGGGCTCCGACAGGGATCTCATCCACATGGACATCAACAAGGAGGGACAGGCCGAGCGGCCGCGCCGCGGCCACCCATGGGGCCATGTCCGCCGGCGCCGCGGTGAGCAGCGCATGGTCAAACCCGAGCGAGGCTGCACGTTCGAGGTCTGGATGCTGAGCATCGCCGTCCAGCAGGCAGATGCGGGGGGCGCGGGCCGGCGTCATCAAATGACCCGCGCGCAGGGGGGTGTGCATGGCTGTCACTCCTGGATCACCGGAGAATTTCTGCTGCATCGCGGGCGTCGCCGCTTAGTTGCCGCGCCCGCCGGGCTTGATTGCACGCCATTGGACGGGGCCGCCATGCCGAGGGGGGCAGCAATCCCGTCAATCCAGGCGCACGCCCCCGGTCACGGCCTGGTAGGTCGCGATGGCGAGGGTGAGAGGCTCGAACGGCTTGGTGATGACATAGGCGGGTTCAAGGTCCTCCCCGGTCAGGAGGCGCTCCGGATACGCGGTCACGAAGATCACCGGGGCATAATGGTGCCGCATGATGCGCGCCACGGCCGAAGTGCCGTCGCCGCCGATCCCGAGGTTGATGTCGGCAAGGATCAGGCCCGGCTTGTGCAGCTCGGCAAGCTTCACCGCTTCGGCCTCGGTGGTTGCGACGCCCACGACATTGTGTCCGCAATTTTGCACCAGTTCTTCGATGTCCATGGCGATGATCGGCTCGTCCTCGATGATGAGCACATCGGTCGCCGCGCCGGCCCGCAGGTGGGCGCGCGCTTCGGCCAACTGCGTTTCCGCCTCCGCCATGGGAAGCTGCACGATGCTGGCGGCAACCTGGATCGGCACCTCCTCAAGCGAGGTCAGCAGCAGCAGCTGGCGCTGGACCTGCGACAAGCCTCCCGTGAGAAAGTTGGTCTTGAGCGTGTTCAGGCCGTCGAACCGGCGCGTGATGGCGTGATAAAGGCTGTGCCGCGCCTCGCCGAGCGCGGCTTGGCCGGCCAGCAGGTCGCGCAGGCTGTCCGCGACCATGGAGTCGCCCCGGCCCTGGTTCCCCGTGAGCGCGCGGGCATAGCGGCGCGCATAGGGCAACGCCCGAACCAGGTCCTCGCGACATAGATTGGCCATGAGTCGTCCCTTTCATGCACAAGCGGCGTGCACTGATGCTGTGTGGACCGGATAAGCGGGATGAGGCGGGCAGTCGAGTTGATAAGTGATGCGAAGATGGACATAGCCGACGCGGACATCAGGCGCCAAATCGTCGCGCTGCTGCCGGACCTCCGGGCCTTTGCGCGATTCTTGTTGCGGGATCGTACGGCAGCGGACGATGTGGTGCAGGACAGCATCGTGCGCGCCCTGAGCGCGATCAGCCAGTTCCAGCCCGGCACGAACCTGAAAGCCTGGCTGTTCACCATCCTGCGCAACCAATTCTATGAGCAAGCCCGCCGGCGCAAGCGGGAAGCAACGGCTTTGCAGGCGCAGTTCGACGAAGCAGAGGCGGCGGACCCGCAGCAGGTGGCCCAGGCGGACATCACCGACCTGCAGCAGCTCATCTGGCGCCTGCCCCCGTCACAGCGGGAGGCGCTGCTCCTGGTCGGTGCCCAGGGAATGTCGCACGAAGAGGCCGCCGCGATCTGCGGCGTGCCGGTCGGCACGATGAAGGCGCGCTTGTCCCGGGCACGGAGTGGCTTGGCCGTGCTGATGGAGGGCAGCAAGGCCGCCGCTGCATAAGATGCTCCCGATTTCGTGATAAATGGGGTGCAACGTCCGGCAGTGCCCGGCCATTGGGGTCACACTGAGACAAAAAGGTAGATCGATGACCCCCTCTTTCCACGACCAAGTGATCTCGATCCTTCCCAAGCTGCGCATCCAAGCGCTGGCACTGACGAGGAACCGTTCGGCCGCCGAAGATCTTGTTCAAGACGCTGTCTGCAACGCTTTGTCCGCCCATGCGAGCTTCATCCCTGGCACCAACTTCCCGGCGTGGATGCACCGCATCCTGCGCAACCGGTTCATCTCCAACCTGCGCAAGCGGCGCGACACCACCGACATCGACGACGTGCCGCAGTCCACGTTCGCGACCGAAGCGGCACATGAGGACCGCCTGGCGCTCAAGGAGCTGGGCCGGGCGATGACCCGCCTGCCTGCCGACCAACGGGAAGCGTTGCTGATGGTCGTGGTGCACGGCATGAGCTACGAGGCGTTGGCCGAGGCAACAGGATGCGCCGTGGGCACGGCCAAGAGCCGGGTGTTCCGGGCGCGCCGTCAGCTTGAAGCGTGGCTGCTCGGCGAAACCGACGTCAAGGGCAAGGACCGGGTCGGCACCCGCGCGACGCGGCTCCTTGAAGTGGGCCATGTCGGCGATGAGACCCCGGGCTTTGCTCCAGCGTCGCGCTGAACATTAGACCCGCCCTCGCAACATTTGGCGAAACCCTTGTGTGTGTTCTTTGTTAGGGGTGCGAGCTTCCGGGTTAGACGGGCATGAACCACTGCAGAATGACCCAGCGTAAGTCCAAACAGCCGCAAGCATCGCGAAAGCAGGTCAAGCCCGTGGTTGCTGCGTTCGACGTTTGGCTGAACAGGAGCCTGCACCAGCTTTATGACGATATTGCCCGCGAGCCGATCCCTGACGAATTGCTCAAGCTGATTGAGGAAGATCGGGAAAAGTGATCTTATGCCGGTTTCCCGGACCGGTTGTGAAATGAAGCGTTGGTGGAAGGCGTGGAACACGCTCGCGGTGCGCGTGTTCTGCGTCCATTTGGCAGCAACCCTGCCTTTGCTGGTCGCAGCGACGCTCTCGGGATCGTTGGCCGCGATGGTCGGGGCTTGGCTGTTGGGATTGGCCATCACGGCGGTCGCAGCTTCTGTCCTGGTGTCGCGCCCTCTGGCCTTTCTTCACGAATCTGTGAGCCAGTGGCGGCCTGAAACGGTCTTCCAAAGGCGCTCGGACCCTCGTGGTCTGCCATCCACCCGCGAGCTGAGACAGCTTGCCGTTTCGTTCCAACGGGCGACGCTCATGCTGCACCGCCAGCAGAGCCGCCTGGCGGCGGCGATTGACCAGCAGGAACTCCTGATGCAGGAGATCCACCACCGGGTGAAGAACAACCTTCAGGTGGTCGCAAGCCTGCTCAACCTCCAGGCCAGCCGAATTCGCCAACCGGAAGCCAGGGCCGAATTCCAATCGGCGCGGGACCGAGTGCGGACGCTCGCGACACTGCACCGTCATCTTTATGCCCATGGCGAGCTGCATACGATCAACATGCGGGAGTTCCTGATCGAGCTGTGCAGCCAGTTGTTCCAGGCGATGGGCGAGAAGGCGGGAGAGCGGCTGCGTTTGGAGATCGAGGCGCCGGAACTCAAGATGTCGAGCGACCAAGCTGTCCCGCTCGCGCTCATTGTCACGGAAGCGGTCAGCAACGCGGTAAAGTACGCTTTCCCTGGCGGGCGGCGCGGCAGCATCTCAGTTTTTCTGAAAGCCGACCGCAGCCACGCCGAGCTTGAAATCTTTGATGATGGAGTCGGCATCCCCGCCGGCCGGGTGGAAACCGAGGCCGGAACCCGCGACGGGATCGGCATTCAGCTGATCCGGGGCTTCACCCGGCAACTCGGCGCCACCTTGCAGGTCGAGGAAGGCCGCGGCACTCGATACAAGGTCCACCTGCCGTTGCAGCGCAAACGCCTTGATAGTCCCCTGCTCGGCACGCTGGCCAGCAAGACGCCCGCATAGCCACACCTTGCGCGGATGACGGGCACACGGCACATCCAAGGCAGGATGGAGTGTGGTGAATGGATTCCAGCTTGCAGCAAGCCCTCCCGCAATGGCGCCGGCACCTGCACCGGCATCCTGAGCTGTCGCTGCAGGAACAGGAAACGGCAGCCTTTGTCTGCCGCACGCTCGCCAGTCTCGGCGTCCCTTTCACCGCCGATGTCGGCGGCCATGGCGTCGTCGCGACGCTGACGCGCGGGGCGTCAAACCGGAGCGTCGGGCTTCGCGCCGACATGGACGCTCTGCCCATCACGGAGACGACAGGCTTGCCCCATGCGTCCGAGACAGCGGGTGTGATGCACGCTTGCGGCCACGACGGCCACACCGCCAGTCTGCTGGGTGCGGCGGCCCTGCTGGCGCAGGACGCCGATTGGTCGGGCACCGTCCATTTCGTGTTCCAGCCCGCGGAAGAGGGTTATGGCGGGGCGCGCAACATGCTGGCCGATGGCTTGTTCGACCGGTTCCCCATGGAGCGCATCTTCGGATACCATAACTGGCCCGGCCTTGAGGCCGGAACGGTCGCCGTGCACGACGGTGCGGTGATGGCGGCCGGCTCGCGGGTTCAGATCACCGTGGACGGACATGCCGGGCACGCCGCGATGCCGCATCTTTCGCGAGATCCTGTGCTCGCTTCCGCCCATCTGCTGGTTGCGTTGCAGTCGGTGGTGTCCCGCAACGTGGACCCGCTCCAATGCGCGGTGGTCTCGATCTGCACGGTGAACGCCGGGGCGGCGTCAAACCAAATCCCGAGCCGGTGCGAGCTGTCGGGCACCTTCCGCACGCACCGCCCGGCGGTCCGCGACCTGGTTGAAACCGGCATCCGCCGCATAGCGGTAGGGATTGCGACCAGCTTCGACGTGGCAATAGACGTTGATATCCAGCATGGCGTGTGCGCCACGGTGAACACGCGGGCGGAGGCGGAGCTGGCGGCTGCTTGCGCCGCGGAACTGGGCGTCCCCGTGCGGAGAAACGTGCCGCCCAGCATGGCGGGCGAAGACTTCGGCTGGTATCTGGAGCAGAAGCCCGGCGCGTTCATCTGGATCGGCAACGGCCCGGCCGGGCCGGGCGGCGAGTTGCACAGCCCCGGCTACGACTTCAACGACGCCATCCTGCCGGTCGCCGCCGAGTGGCTGGCGAGGACGGCCCGCCGGGCGCTGGCGTCCTAGCAGCGGCAAAACCCGGCGGAAGCGAGGGAGCGCAGTGACAAGTCTGCCAAAGCCCGGCCGTGCCTGGATGACGCGCAACATGGCTGCGGGTCGGCGGGCGGTTCGCCCCGTCGCGGTGCTCGGGGTGCTGGAAACGCTGGCAGCCATTGGCCAGGCTTGGTGCCTCGCGCGGCTTTTGACCGACGCGATCACGACGCCTCCGCAGAGCAACGGGTCGGAGATGCCGGGGGCGTTGCTGTTTGCGGGGTTGACAGTGCTGCGTGCCGTTTTGCTGGTCGCGTCTGACGACCGGTCGTTCACGGCCGGGGTGACAGCGCGGCGGCGGCTGCGCAGCGATCTGTTCGTCCGCCTGTTCAGCGCGGGACCGGGTCTCCTCCGTGGCGCGCGGTCCGGCGAGCTTGCCGCCCTGGCGGTGGACCGCATCGAAGCGTTGGAGGGCTTGTTTGCCCGCTGGCTGCCCGCATCGGTTCTGGCGCTGGCATCGCCGCTGTTGGTGGGGCTTGCGGTGCTGCTGGTCGATCCCTGGGGCGCGCTGATCCTGGCGGTGGCCGGGTTGCTGGTTCCGGTCGGGATGGCGCTGGCAGGGTTGGGCGCGGCAGCGGCGTCGCAGCGGCAGTTCGTGGCGATGGGCCGGCTGCAGGCCCGCTTTCTTGATCGTGTCCGCGGCGTCGCCACCATCGTGCTCGCCGGCCGGGCCGAGCAGGAAGCGCAGCGCCTGCAGATGGCGGCGGACGACCTGGGCCGCCGGACGCTTCGGGTGCTGCGGGTCGCGTTCTTGTCCTCGGCGGCGCTGGATTGCGCCGCAGCGGCGGCCCTGGTGCTGCTGGCCGGGCGGTATGCGGCGGCATGGCGCAACGGGGCCAGCCCGCTGGCAGCGGTTCTCGTGCTGGTGCTGGTGGCCGAATTCTTCGCGCCGCTCCGGGCCTTTGCCGCCGCCTACCAGGACCGCCTGCAGGCGGCGGGAGCGGCCGAGCAACTGGCGGGCCTGCCGGAACTGCCGGAGGCTGCCGGCACGCCGCCGATTCGCACGGTGGCGGCCAAAGGGGTAACGGTTGCTTTTCACGACGTGCGCTTCACTTGGG
Organism: uncultured Acetobacteraceae bacterium; assembly: GCA_937858325.1. Classification (GTDB taxonomy): domain Bacteria; phylum Pseudomonadota; class Alphaproteobacteria; order Acetobacterales; family Acetobacteraceae; genus CAHJXG01. The sequence continues at coordinate 1,487 of CALMAB010000740.1, read as the reverse complement.
ATCCGTCGCGGGGCGCCGTGCTCGACGGCTTGAACTTCCGGGTGCCCGCCGGAGAGACGATGGTGTTGGTGGGTCCGTCTGGCGCCGGCAAGTCAACCGTTATCGAATTGCTGCTGGGCTTCGTCCGTCCAGATAGCGGGCACATCACCTTGAACGGCGCCGACCTCGGCACGATCGTGCCTTCGGCTCTCGCCCGCATGACGGCGTGGATCGGACAGCGCCCGGTGCTGTTTGCCGGCAGCATCCGCGACAACATCCGTTTCGGGCGGGAGGACGCGACCGACCGGGAGGTGGAGGATGCTGCCCGGGCAGCAGGCATTGGGTCCTTCGCGGCGGCGTTGCCCGAAGGGCTGGACACGCTCATCGGCGAGGGCGGCTACGGCCTGTCCGGCGGCCAAGCGCAGCGCGTTGCCATCGCGCGGGCTTTTGTCCGCAACGCCCCGTTGCTGCTGCTCGACGAGCCGACGGCGCACCTCGACCCGGCGACGGAAGCGGATGTGCTGGACAGCCTGCGACGGCTGGCGCTCGGACGCACGGTGATCCTGGCCAGCCACTCGGCGGCGGCGCACGCTTTCGGCGGACGGACGCTGGAATTGGCCGAGGGCCGGACACGGCCGGTCCAAGGCGTGGCGTGACGATCCGGCGCAGCCTGGGCGCCCTGCTGCCCATCCTGGCGCTTTGGCGCGGCCATGCGGGGTGGCTGCTGGCCGGGCTGCTGGCGTCCTTGCTGACGGTCGCAGCCGGCGTGGCGCTTGCGACCGCGGCCGGCGGAATGGCGCTGCGTCCCGTGACGGGGACCGAGGCCGCCGGGTTGGCGGCGCTGCTGTTCCTGCCGGGCGTGGTGCGCGGGTTGGGGGTGGCCCGGGTCGTGTTCCGTTACGGCGAGCGTATGCTGACCCATGCCGCCACGTTCCGGGCCTTGGCGGGCCTGCGGGTTTGGTTGTTTCGTGGCCTGGCACGGCAGTCGTCGGGTGGGCTTGGCTTCATGCGGTCGGGCGACGCGCTCGGCCGGGTGGTCGGCGATGTCGAGGCATTGGACGGCTTATACCTGCGGATCATCGTGCCCGCCGTCGCAGCCGTGCTGCTGTTGCCGGTGCTGGTCGGCGTCCTGGCGCTAGGGCATGTCGGGGCGGCGCTGCTGGTCGGCGGCTTGTTCCTGATGTCAGCCGTTGTCCTGCCATGGGTGGCGGCCCGGCTCACCCTGGATGCGGGCGGGCGTCTGGCGGAGACGTCGGCCGGGCTGCGGTCCGCGGCGCTGGACGCCATTGACGGCATCCGGGAAGTGCGGGCCTACGGCGCCGAGGGTCGGATGTTGGCGGCGGTCCAGGCGCGGGAAGCCGCGTTGTTCCAGGCGCAGCGCCAAGTGAGCCGCCGCGCATCGTGGGCGCAGGCGGCGGCGTTCGCCTGCGGCCAGGCCGCGCTGCTGGCCGTGCTGCTGTCGCCTGGGACCGCGCCCGGCACCATGGTTGCCGGGCTGTTCCTGACCT
>CALMAB010000739.1 GCA_937858325.1 uncultured Acetobacteraceae bacterium | reverse complement strand
CAAAATCTACTTTCTGTGCCGCAGCGGCGCCCGCAGCCTCGCCGCGGCGCGGGCGGCGCAGGCGGCCGGCTTCCCCCACGCCTACAACATCGCGGACGGCTTTGAAGGGCCGCCGGACGAGGACGGCCACCGCGGCACCGTCGCCGGCTGGAAGGCGGAGGCGCTGCCCTGGCGGCAGCGGTAGCGGCTACTCGTCATACAGCACGCGCAGCACGACAAACCAGTCATACCGTGGATCGACCACGCGGCCGCCCGCGTCGGACAACAGGCCGGCAGAGGTTGTCGGCACATGCTTCATGGTGACGCCGCCGTCGATGTTGCCGCCCACCGTCGTGAGCTGGCCGGGTGTTGCGACCGTCACGATGTCGCAGTGCCCGTAGAACCGCGCACCCGATAAATCCTCGAACCGCATCCGCCGCGTGCGGTTCCGTGCGACGCAGATCAGGTCGCCGGGCTGCGGGGCGTAGGCTTCGGGACGCTCGGCCCGCAGCACGCCGGTGCCCTGCACGGCCGCGTTGATGTAGTCGGCGTGCAGCGGCGAGTAGGGAAACCGCCGTCCGGCCCCGGCGACGCGCATGACGTAGGAGACGAACGCCGCCGACCACGCCGGGGCATCGCCCTGGTAAAGCTGCCCGAACTCGTCATACTTGCTCGTCCAGCCGCTTTCGCGTGACCCGGCATCCTGGCCGAGCCACCAGTACTCGCCCACGCGCTGCCACAAGCCCGGCTGCTTGTCCGGGCGCAGGCTGCGGGGCAGGGGATGGCTGTCGTCCGGCGGGTCGTCGTCCACCAAAGCGCCGAACCCGCGCCATTCCCGCATCGCGATGCCGACCGCGTTTGCCCGGGAAAACGGCTCGAACGGCCGCTTGGCGAAATCGGCGACGTGCTGGTCGAGCAGCGTCGCAGGCGGCGCGTTGCTGGCCGCAGCCGGCACGGAAGGCGCCGGGCGCGTCGCGCAAGCCGCCAGCACGAGCAGGATCGACAAGCCGCGCAGAACCATGCGCGGTCTAATGGCATGGTTTTGCAACAATTTCAACTGCTGCGATCAACGCGGGCGCGGCGCGGGGGAGTCCGGCCGTTATGCCCGGTCCCGGAACATCGCTTGCAAACCCGCCGCCGTCGCGTCGCACCGCCCGCGCTCGGTGATCAGCCCGGTCAGCAGGCGGGCCGGGGTGACGTCGAACGCCGGGTTGGCGGCCGGGCTGCTGGTCGGCGTGACCCGGACGGTGGCGGGGCGGCCATCCGTCCCGCGCCCGGTCACGGTCGTGACCTCCGTGGCGTCGCGCTCCTCGATGGGGATCTCGCGCACGCCGTCAGAGACGGTCCAGTCGATGGTGCTGGACGGGACGGCCACCCAGAACGGCACCTTGTTGTCGTGGGCTGCCAGCGCCTTCAGGTAGGTGCCGATCTTGTTGGCGGCGTCCCCCGTCCGCGTGACCCGGTCGGCGCCCACGATGGCCAGGTCCACCTGCCCGTGCTGCATCAGATGGCCGCCGGCGTTGTCGGAGATCACGGTGTGCGGCACGCCGTGCTTGCCGAGTTCCCAGGCCGTCAGCGCCGCGCCCTGGTTGCGCGGCCGGGTCTCGTCCACCCAGACGTGCACCGGCAGGCCGGCATTGTGGGCCATGTAGATGGGCGCCAGCGCCGTGCCCCAATCCACCGTCGCCAGCCAGCCCGCGTTGCAGTGCGTCAGGATGTTGACCGGCTGGCTCGCCTGGGGGGCCGAGGCGGCCTTCGCCTCCGCCGCCTGCTGGATCAGCGGCAGGCCGTGCCGCCCGATGGCGGCGTTCTGCTCCACATCCTCCTCGGCGATGGCGGCGGCCTCGGCGTAGGCGGCGGCGACGCGCTGCCCGGCGACCGTGTTGCGCAGCCGGGTCAACATGCGGTCGAGCGCCCAGCGCAGGTTGATCGCCGTGGGCCGCGTGCCCGCAAGCTGCGCCGCCGCCCGCTCCATGGCGTCTGTGCCGGGATCGTCGCGCAGGGCCAGCGCCAGGCCATAGGCCGCGACCACCCCGATCAACGGCGCCCCGCGGATCTGCATGCTGGTGATGGCATGGGCGGCCTGCCGCAGCGTGGTGAGGCGCAGGAAATCCAGGGACCAGGGCAGCTTGGTTTGGTCGATGACGCGGACCGACCACCGGTCGCCCTCGTCCACCCAAACCGCGCGGTAGGGAGTGCCGTCGATCTTCATGTAAGTTCCTAGATGCGCCCGCTAGATACGTTGGTGCAGCACGCAAACCAAGGTGAACAGCCGCCGCGCCGTCTCGTGGTCGATGCTCGCCTTGCTATCCAACCGTTCGCGCAACAGGGCCGCGCCCTCGTTGTGCAAGCCGCGGCGGCCCATGTCGATGGCCTGGATGCGCTCTCCCCGGCCTTCCTCCACCGCCAGCATGTGACTGTCCACCAACAGTTGGTAGTCCTTGATCAGCCCGCGGAACGGGCCGAGCGCCAGGACCAGCATCTGCAACGGCTCGTCGGCGGCGTCCCGCACGTCAAACACCAGCCGCCCTTCCTGCACGGAAAGGTGCAGCACGTAGGGACCCGGCGCAGCCGCCCGCTCGGACGTCCCGCAAAGCCGAAACTGGTTCTCGAACTCGAGATCGGCGACCGCCTGCGCCCGGTCGGCGTCCAGCAGCGGGTTGAGCCGCGTCAGCGCCTCTCCCGCGAGGACGACGCGCTCCAGGCCCTTGGGATGGACCGGGGCCGGATCCTCGCTCACTCGTCGTCCGACTTGGCCATGCCCAGCTTCAGCATCAGCCCAAGCGTCGCCCCCTTGACCGGCCGCAGCAGAACCAGCGTCAGGACGAGGCTGACGGGCAGCCAGATTGCCGCCTGCACCCAAAGGTCCGGCTTGTAGGCGCCGTCCAACCAGAACATGAGGCCCACGATGATGTGGCCCACGATGAAGATCGTGAAGTAGGGCGGCGCGTCGTCAGCCCGGAAGCGGCCCAACGGCGCCCCGCACGCCACGCAGGCCGGCACCACTTTCAAGTAGCCGTTGAAGCAATGGGTTTGCCCGCACGCCGGGCAGCGTCCCATCAGGCCGCGCCCCATGGCGGTGAACAGCGGCGGCACGGGCCAAGGCGGCGCGGATGGGGTGCGATCCGGCTGCCAGCGAACGGGAGGTGTCTGGTCGGGCACGACGGGCCTCTTGTGCCGGAGTAAAGCGTGCAGGCTTGATCACGGCATCTGCCGGGTCAAGGATCAGATTAGGCCAAGGAGGCTTGGGATCAACCCAAGGCCCGCGCCGGGCTGGACTGCGCCTGGCCTTGGGACAGGACCCGCGGGGGCCAAGTCCCTTTCACGTCCTATGTTGCCGAGCCGGCCCGGCGACATTATGACCGCTTCCCACCAGCGCCCTGTCCCATGCAACCATCCAGGAAGCCGCACCATGCAAACGCACGATGTCCGCGTCCACCCGTCCAAGTCCAAGCTGGCGCGGGAGGACCAGCTCGCGTGGAAGATCGCCGCCGTCGCCGCCGATCCGGTCGCCGTGCCGAATGAGACCGCGGAGATGATCGTGAACCGGGTCATCGACAATGCGGCCGTCGCCATCGCCAGCGTCAACCGCCATTCCTGCACCAGCGCCCGCGACATGGCGCTGGGACACAGGCGGGACGGCGGCGCCACCGTGTTCGGCATGGGCGACGGCGTGCGGGTCAGCCCCGAATGGGCGGCCTGGGCCAACGGCACCGCGGTGCGCGAGCTCGACATGCACGACACCTTCCTGGCCGCCGACTATTCCCACCCCGGCGACAACATCCCGCCGATCCTCGCCGTCGCGCAGACGTGCGGCAAATCCGGCGCCGAGCTGCTGCGCGGCCTGGCCACCGGCTACGAGATCCAGATCAACCTGGTGCGCGCCATCTGCCTGCACGAGCACAAGATCGACCACATCGCCCACCTGTGCCCGGCCCAGGCCGCCGGCATCGGCACGCTGCTCGGGCTGGACACCGCCACCATCTACCAGGCCGTGCAGCAGGCCACGCACGTCAGCTTCACCACGCGGCAAAGCCGCAAGGGCGAGATCAGCTCCTGGAAGGCCTACGCGCCGTCGCACGCGGGCAAGCTCGCGGTGGAGGCGGTGGACCGCGCCATGCGCGGGGAAGGCGCGCCGTCCCCGATCTACGAGGGCGAGGACAGCGTGATCGCCTGGATGCTGTCTGGCCCGGAGGCGCACTACCAGGTGCCGCTGCCCGGCCCGGACGAGGCCAAGCGCGCGATCATGGACAGCTACACCAAGCAGCACTCGGCGGAATACCAAAGCCAGGCGCTGATCGACCTCGCCTTCCGCATGGGCAAGCAAGTGAAGGACTGGGACGCGGTGAAGGAGGTGGTGATCGAGACCAGCCACCACACGCACTACGTCATCGGCACCGGGGCGAACGATCCGCAGAAGATGGACCCGCACGCCAGCCGGGAAACGCTGGACCATTCGATCATGTTCATCGTCGCCGTGGCGCTCCAGGACGGCGATTGGCACCACGTGCGGAGCTACGCGCCGGAGCGGGCGCAGCGGCCGGACACCGTGGCGCTGTGGCACAAAATCCGCACCGTCGAGGACCCGAAGTGGACCGAGCGCTACCACGCGCGCCGCCACGAGGACCTGGCGTTCGGCGGCCGGATCGAGATCAGGATGGGGGACGGCAGCGTGATTGCCGACGAGATGGCGGTCGCCAACGCCCATCCGAACGGTGCCACGCCCTGGACGCGCCCGGATTACGTGCGCAAGTTCCGCATCATGACCGAGGGGCTGATCACGCCCGCCGAGGCCGACCGCTTCCTTGCCGCCTGCGAGGAGCTGCCGGGCCTGCCCGCCGGCGCGCTGCACCGGCTCAACGTTTCAATGCCCGAAGGCACGGTCCAGGCCGGCAAGCCCGGGATTTTCTAGGGAGAGGAAAGTGTCCGAAGCGCAAATTGGCCCGAGGCCGTCGCCCGAAGGGGCGCCCAAGGCAAAGAAGTCCGTCGCCCTTTCGGGCGTCGTCGCGGGGAACACCGCGCTGTGCACCGTGGGCCGCACCGGCAACGACCTGCACTACCGCGGCTACGACATCCTGGACGTGGCCGAAACCAGCGAGTTCGAGGAGATCGCCCACCTGCTGGTTTACGGCTGGCTGCCCAACGCGGCGGAGCTGCGCGCCTACAAGACCAAGCTCAAGGCGCTGCGCGGCGTCCCTGCCAGCGTGCGCCAGGTATTGGAAGCGCTGCCGGCCGCGACGCACCCGATGGACGTGATGCGGACCGCTGTGAGCGCCCTTGGCTGCGCCCTGCCGGAAAAGGAGGACCACAACCAGCCCGGCGCCCGCGACATCGCCGACCGGCTCATGGCGGGCCTCGGCTCCGCCCTGCTGTATTGGTTCCACTGGACGCACAACGGTCGCCGCATCGAGACCGAAACCGACGACGACAGCATCGGCGCGCATTTCCTGCACTTGCTGCACGGCAGGCCTTGTGGCCCCGAATGGGACCGGGCCATGCACACCTCGCTGATCCTGTATGCCGAGCACGAGTTCAACGCGAGCACCTTCACCGCCCGCGTCGTGGCCGGCACCGGGTCGGACATGTATTCCGCCATCACCGCCGGCATCGGCGCGCTGCGCGGCCCGAAGCACGGCGGCGCCAACGAGGCCGCGCTGGAGATCCAGCAGCGATACGCCTCGGCCGACGCGGCGGAGGCCGACATCCGGGCGCGGGTTGCGGCCAAGGAGGTGGTGATCGGCTTCGGCCACCCGGTTTACACGGTGTCCGACCCCCGCAACGTCGTGATCAAGGAGGTCGCGCGGCGGCTCAGCCAGCTGTCTGGCAGCACCACGCGCTTCGACGTGGCGGAGCGGATCGAGTCGGTGATGGCGGACACCAAGCGCATGTTCGCCAACCTTGATTGGTTCAGCGCGGTGTCCTACGCGCAGATGGGCGTGCCGACCGCGATGTTCACACCGCTTTTCGTCATCTCCCGCACCAGCGGCTGGGCGGCGCACGTGATCGAGCAGCGCGCGGACAACAAGATCATCCGGCCGAACGCGAACTACACCGGTCCGGAAAACCTGACGTTTGTGCCGCTATCTCAACGATGACCGGGGTGTTGTTGCGGTGCAGTTCCAACAACGGCTGCCAGAATGCAAGTCGTGGACGTCCGGTCAGGCAGGCCGTCGCCGGGCTGTGGCCAGCGACGGCGCTGCACTCGCAATTTATGTCGAAATTTGTAGGGAATGCTGGTTTTCATTGACATGCAGCCCGGTGCCGCGTGACGTAAATCCGGTCGGTACGTAAACGATTCGTGCGGCATCGCGCCGCGCTTCGCCGTGCCCCGCGACGTGCGTTACGCAACCCCGTCAAGGAAGGCATCCCTGATGAACGACGACAAGACGACAAAGCGCCCGCGGGCGCAAGCCATGGCAACCCGTGCCCCGGCCAAGACCGCCTCAACGAAGACCGCGACGGCCAAAACCAAGGCCGCGCCGGCCAAGGCCGCCAAGCCCACGGCGTCTGCGGCCAAGCCGGCGGCGAAGAAGGCCGCAGCGCCCAAAGCCGCAGCCCCTGAAACCAAGACAGCCGCCGCCAAAACCATGAAGACCGCTAAAAGCCCGGCCGCCCGCAGCGCCGCCGCCAAGACGCTCAGCGCCACGAGTCCAGCCACCAAGAAGAAGTCTAAAGCGGCCAACGCCGCGACTTAAGGGTCTGCAAAACCCGACGTGCTACGCTGCCAACCGCCATGCCGGGAGTGATCCCGGCATGGCGGCTTGCTTGATGCGTGGGTTGGTTCCTGGCCATGCGGACCCCGAGGCACGGTGCGTGCATCCACGCTACTCCTCGGAGTATCGCTGCTCGGCCCATGGGTCGCCGCGGTTGTGGTAGCCGCGCACTTCCCAAAACCCAGGCCGGTCCTCAGTCCGAAACTCGATGCGCTGCAGCCACTTGGCGCTCTTCCAGAAGTAGAGATGCGGCACGACCAGCCGCACCGGCCCGCCATGCACCTGATCGAGCGGCGCGCCCTGCCAGCGATGGGCAAGCACCGCGCCCTCCGCCGCGAAATCGGCGAGCGGCAGGTTCGTGGTATAGCCGTCATAGCTTTGCAGCACGACGTGCCGCGCGTCGGCCCGCGGCGACACGGCCTGCAGCAGGTCGCGGGTCAGCACGCCGTCCCAAGCGTTGTCGTAGCGGGACCAGGTGGTGACGCAGTGGATGTCGGACACGGCGCGCGTTTGCGGCAATGCTTGGAACCCGGCCCAATCCCAAAGGACCGGCTTGTCCACCGCGCCGAACACCTCCAGGCGCCAGCGCGAGGCTGGGATGTCCGGGTGCATGCCCAGGTCCAGCACCGGCCAGTTCGTCACCAGGTGCTGGCCCGGCGGCAGCCGCTCAGCCTCCGGCCGCGCCGTGTGGCCGGTCAGGAACCGGCCCTCCTGCGCCCATCGCTGCTTCGAGGCCGTGAGCTTGGTCGGTGCGCCGGCGCCGGGGTCGTCGGTCATGCGGCGATCCGGTCAGTCGGCAGCGCGGCGTGGGCTTCGGCCAGGATCTGGTAGGACCGCTTGCGCGCCGCGTGGTCCCAGATGGCGGAGGCGACCATCAGCTCGTCCGCGCCGGTTTGTTCCCCGAACTGCGCCAGCCCGCGCCGCACCGTTTCCGGCCCGCCCACGACCGAGCAGCGCAGCATGGCGCTGGCCTGCGCCTTTTCCATCGGCGACCAATACGTCTCGATGTCGTCGATGGGCGGCAGCAGCTTGCCGCGGGTGCCGCGGAACATGTTGACGAAGCTCTGCTGCGCCGAGGTGAACAGCCGCCGCGCCTCTGCGTCCGTATCGGCGGCAATCACGTTCACGCCCACCATGGCGTGCGGGCGCTCGATCTGGCCGGGTTCAAAGCGGGCGCGGTAGGTGGCGAGCGCCTGGTGCAGCGCCTCGGGGGCGAAGTGGGACGCAAAGGCGTAGGGCAGGCTCAGCATCGCGGCGAGCTGCGCGCCGTAGGTGCTGGAACCCAGGATCCAAAGCGGGACGCGGGTATCGGCGCCGGGCACCGCCTGTACCGCCTGGCCGGGCTGCACGGGACCGAGCAGTGCCTGCAGTTCCAGCACGTCCTGGGGAAACTCGTCGGCGCTGGCCGGATTACGCCGGAGCGCGCGCAGGGTGCGCTGGTCCGTGCCCGGCGCGCGGCCGAGGCCCAGGTCGATGCGCCCGGGATACAGCGACTCCAAGGTGCCGAACTGCTCGGCGATCACCATGGGCGAGTGGTTGGGCAGCATGACGCCGCCGGACCCGACGCGGATCGTGCTGGTGCCGCCGGCAACGAAGCCGATGACCACCGCCGTCGCCGCGCTGGCGATCCCGACCATGTTGTGGTGCTCGGCCAGCCAATAGCGGCGGTATCCCAGGCGTTCGGCGTGCTGCGCCAGGTCGCGGGCGTTGCGCAGGGCGTCGCCGGGCGTCGATCCCTGCGGCACGGGGGCGAGATCCAGGACCGATAATGCGGGCATGCGATGGCTCCTTGCGGGACGTGTCCCGGCATAAGTCAGCATTCCAGACAAGCGGCGCAAGCCTGGGCGGCACGCAGCTTCCATGCGGCAACGTATGTCTCTCTTGCGTGCGGCCCTACGATCTCCACATGAACGCGCATCGATGTCATGACGTGGGAGGCGGCTGGTTGGACCTTCCCCATTCCAACGCGTTTGCCGCTGTGCCGGACCCTGCGGAACGACGCCCGACGATTGCCTGGCGGCACGGCGCGTCGGCTGCCGGCGACCGGATGGTGCCGGAGGAAACGGCCATCGCCTTTTCCTACAACCGCATCGCTCATGCCGTGATGATGGCGACGCCCGGCGACCTCCGGGATTTCGCCGTGGGCTTCAGCATCACCGAAGGCATCGTCTCGGGCGCCGCCGAGATCGAGGAGCTTGAGATCGTCCCCGCGCCGCACGGCGTCGAGCTGCGCATGTGGATCGCGGCGCCCGCGATGCGGGCGGTCGAGGCTCGGCGGCGCCAGATGGCGGGACCCACGGGTTGCGGGATGTGCGGGCTTGAAAGCCTGGGCCAGGCGATGCGCGGCGCGCCGTCCGTATCTCCCGGCCTACGGTTCTCGCCCGCGCAGGTGCAGGCGGCCGTGGCATCGCTGTTTCCCGCGCAGGCCCTCAACCGCGTGACCCGGGCGGTCCATGCTGCCGGGTTCGTGCAGCCCGGCCACGCGCCCTTGGTGCGGGAGGACGTGGGCCGGCACAACGCGCTGGACAAGCTGGGCGGCGCCATGGCCCACGCGGGCAGCGATCCCGCGGCCGGCATCCTGGTGATGACCAGCCGCGTTTCGGTCGAGCTGGTGCAGAAGGCCGCCCGCATCGGCATCCCGGTGCTTGTTGCGGTGTCCGCGCCCACGGCGCTGGCGCTTCGCGTGGCAGAAGGGGCCGGCATCACGGTCGCCGGCATCGCGCGGGATGACGGGTTCGAGGTGTTCACCCATCCGCATCGCATCGTGTAGCCTGGAATAAGCCGCAGAACCAATGAACCGCCGGAGGCAACGCACCGCCGGCCGAAGGAGAACGTCAACCAATGGGTGCAACCGTTTTGGACGCAGGCGTTGTCAAGGGCGGCCTGCTCAGCCGCAGCCGGACCGTGGCGCGGCCCGGCTTCAACCGCTGGGTCGTGCCGCCGGCTGCCTTGGCGATCCATCTCTGCATCGGCATGGCGTATGGGTTCTCGGTGTTCTGGCTCCCGTTGTCGCGGGTGCTGGGCGTCACGGCCCCGGTCGCGTGCCCGGCGGACACCTCGCTGCTGCAGGCGCTGGTCACCACGAGCTGTGATTGGCGCGTGTCCGATGTCAGCGTGATGTACACGCTGTTCTTCGTGTTCCTCGGCTCCTCCGCGGCGATCTGGGGCGGCTGGCTGGAGCGGGCGGGTCCGCGCAAGGCCGGGTTCGTGGCGACCCTGTGCTGGTGCGGCGGCCTCGTGGTCTCTGCGCTGGGCATTTATGTGCACCAGCTTTGGATGCTGTGGCTGGGGTCCGGCGTGATCGGCGGCATCGGACTGGGCCTGGGCTACATTTCGCCGGTCTCGACCTTGATCAAATGGTTCCCGGACCGGCGCGGCATGGCGACCGGGATGGCGATCATGGGCTTCGGCGGCGGGGCGCTGATCGGGGCGCCGCTGGCCGACCTGCTGATGAACTATTTCCGCGGACCCGGCACGGTGGGCGTTTGGCAGTGCTTCCTGGTGCTGGCGGCCCTTTACGCCGTGTTCATGCTGGCCGGCACCTTCGGCTACCGGGTGCCGCCGGCGAACTGGGCGCCCGAGGGCTGGACCGCCCCCGCCGCCCGGCGCGGCATGGTGACCCGGCGCAACGTTCACCTGCGGGACGCGCACAAGACGCCGCAGTTCTGGCTGATCTGGGCGGTGCTCTGCCTCAACGTTTCCGCCGGGATCGGCGTGCTCGGCCTGGCCTCGCCCATGCTGCAGGAGATTTTCGCGGGTTCCTTGATCGGCCACCCCGAGGTGCGGTTCGGCGCGCTGGACGCGAGCCAGAAGGTCGCGGTGGCGACCATCGCCGCGGGCTTCGTGGGCCTGTTGTCGTTGTTCAACATCGGCGGCCGGTTCTTCTGGGCTTCCTTCTCCGACAAGATCGGGCGCAAGCTCACCTATGCGACCTTCTTCGTGCTCGGCATCGCGGTGTACGCCCTGGCGCCGTGGGCGGCGCATGGCGGCCAGCAGGCGCTGTTCGTGGCGATGATGTGCGTGGCCCTGTCGATGTACGGCGGTGGGTTCGCAACCGTGCCGGCGTACCTGGCCGACATGTTCGGCACGCAGTTCGTGGGCGCGATCCACGGGCGGCTGCTGACGGCGTGGTCCACGGCCGGCGTAATCGGCCCGCTGGTGATCAACTACATCCGCGAGTCGCAGATCGCCGCCGGCGTGCCGCGGGAGCAGGTGTATGACCGCACCCTGCTCATCCTCGCGGGGTTCCTCGCGGTGGGCTTCATGGCGAACCTGCTGATCCGCCCAGTGGCGCCGCGTTGGCACATGGCGGACGGCGACGCGCCGGAACAGGCCTCCGCGGTTGCGGGCGGGTCCTACGGCATCGGCCGCGGCGGGCTGACCCTGCCCGCGGTGGTCGCGTGGGCCTGCGTGGGCTTGCCGCTGGCCTGGGGGGTGTACATCACGCTAAGCAAGGCGCTCGTCTTGTTCCGTTAGCAGGAGCGCAGCATGGCAAGGGTCGGGTTCATCGGACTGGGCAACATGGGCGGCCCGATGGCGGCGAACCTGGTCCGCACCGGGCACAGCGTCCGCGGGTTCGACCTGACCGACGCGGCGCTCGCGGCGCTGGCCGAAGCCGGCGGCAGCAAAGCCATGTCGGTGGCGGACGCGGCGGCCGGGGCCGAGATCGTCATCACCATGCTGCCGGCCGGGCGGCATGTGCGGGAGGTGCTGACCGCGACGGACGGCGTGTTCGCGCGGGCCGCGCCGGGCGCGCTGCTGATCGATTGCTCGACCATCGACGTGGCCACGGCGCGGGACATGGCGGGGCAGGCGGAGGCCCGCGGCTTCGCCATGCTGGACGCCCCGGTGTCCGGCGGCGTGTCGGGCGCCGCGGCGGGCACGCTCACCTTCATGGTCGGCGGCACCGAGGCCACGTTCGGGCAGGCGCAGCCGGTGCTTTCGGCGATGGGAAAGACGGTGGTCCTGGCCGGCGGCGCCGGGTCCGGGCAGGAGGCAAAGGTCTGCAACAACCTGATGCTCGGCATCTCCATGCTGGCCGTGTCGGAAGCGTTTGCCTTGGCCGACAAGCTCGGCCTGTCCGTCCAGGCGCTGTTCGACATCAGCAAGGCGTCGTCCGGGCAGTGCTGGGCGCTGACCTCGTATTGTCCGGTGCCCGGCCCGGTGCCGGCTTCGCCCGCCAACCGCGACTACCCGGCCGGCTTCGCCACCGCGCTGATGCAGAAGGACCTGACGCTTGCGACCGAAGCCGCGTCCGCGAGCGGCGCCGCGGGTGTCCTGGGCGAGCCCGCGCGGGCGGCCTACGCGCGGCTTGCGGAGCTGGGAATGGGAGAAAAGGATTTCTCCGTCGCGGCGCGTGCGTTGCTCCAGGGACAGTTGGGCCGCTAAAAGAGCGGGATGATTGATCCCGCCGCGCCGCCGCCGGCCCTGACGCGTTACGAGGTGCCCAAATGACGGTGCTGGACAGCGGCGTGAACCCGCGCTCGCCCGCGTTCGCGGCCAATCGCGACCGCATGACGGGTTTGGTGCAGGAACTGCGCGGGGTCGTGGACCAGATCCGGCTCGGCGGCGGCGAGGCGTCGCGGCGGCGCCACACGGGGCGCGGCAAGCTGCTGCCGCGGGATCGCGTGCGTATGCTGATCGACCCCGGCAGCCCCTTCCTCGAGCTGTCTCAGCTCGCCGCGCACGGGATGTATGGCGGCGACATCCCGGCTGCCGGCATCATTACCGGGGTGGGCCGCATCGCCGGGCGCGAATGCGTGGTGGTGGCGAACGACGCCACGGTGAAGGGCGGCACCT
>CALMAB010000738.1 GCA_937858325.1 uncultured Acetobacteraceae bacterium | reverse complement strand
GGGGTGAGAGCGCCTTGGGGCATGGCGGGGGATTCCTTGTAGGCGCTGCGGCCTATGCCGAACAGAGTGCGACCGGGACGGGGTAGCCTGGCGCCCAGCGATCCTCCGACATCAGCGTGGCGTTCTCGGCAATGGCCTGGGCGATCAGCAGGTGGTCGAAGGGATCGCGGTGGTGGCGGGGCAGGGTGGTCAGCGCCGTCAGGTGGGCGACTGTGACGCCGAGGAGAGTGAAGCCATCCTGTTCGGTGCCGTCTGTCACATGCCTCACGTCCACCGAAAGCTCGCCGGTCTGCACCTTGATGGCGATTTCCCAAAGGGACGCCACGCTGACCAGAACTTCGTTGTTGCCGTCCGTGATCAGGCTCCGGGCACGTGGGCCAAGCTGTGGAACGTCGTCCTGCCACCAGAGCAGCGCGTGCGTGTCCAAGAGCAGTTTCACTCGCCCTTGTCCTTTGCCGGGAAGATCGGCCCTTCTGTCATCGACTCAATGAAACCCTCGGGCCAGGTGTCCCAGTCGTCCGCCATCCAAATCTTCCCTTTCAGGCGGCCGGCCAGGCGGCGTGGTCCCGGCGCCGGCTCGGGCGTCGTCGCCGCTGGCCGCTCCGCTTCTGGCTCCGCCGGGGGCGGACGCAGTTCCGCCACCGCCGCGCCGTCCGCGGTGATCAGGAACGACGCGCCCTCCCGCACCTGACGCAGATACCCGCTCACGTCGTCCCGGAAATCCGCCATTTCGACCCGGCGCATCGCCGCGGAAGGCTTCTCGTGTTCAGGGTGGTCCAAGTCCGCATCCTCCTTGCTGGCCGGAGTGTAGGGGCTGGCGCGCTGTTTTGGGAGCATGATCAGCTTCTTTTATAAGGTCGATGCTGCAAAAAGCTCCTGTTGCAGCGAAGATCCTCTCGATATCATCGTCCCACGCTGGTCCTTGGCGGTGGCCAATGTTCATTGCAACGATACCGGCGGGAAAGGATCGACAATAGCAAATGGACTGGCGGCTACACTGGTTGGAAGCTGAAGGCGCGCTGGCCCCATGGCGCGAGCGCATCACCTCCGAGGTGGAGGCGGCGTGGGACGCGGTTGCTTGCGTGGTGCGCACGCCCCCTCTCGACATCCTGGTGCAGCGTCTTCCGGGCGCGGTCATCCCGGAGATCGGCATGGTCGGCCATGCCCACCGCAAGGGGTTGTTCAGCTTGACGCTGGACCCAGACAACCCCCACTTCGCCTCCAGTCTTGAGCAAGGCGCCGTACGCCGGCAAGTGACCCACGAAGTGCACCACTGCCTGCGCATGGCCGGACCGGGCTATGGCCACACGCTGGGCGAGGCGCTGGTAAGCGAAGGCTTGGCTGGGCAGTTCACGGGACGGCTGTTCGGCAATCCGCCGGAGCCGTGGGAGCGTGCGGTGGATGAGGACGTTCTTCGCGCCCATCTGCCCGACGCGACCGCACTCACGGTTCCGGGTTATCACCACAACGCCTGGTTCTTTGGCGTGGGTGGCCACCGGCCACGCTGGCTCGGTTACACGCTGGGCTATCGCATCGTCGGCAAGTGGCTGGCGGACGTCGGCGCCGTGGATGGCGACGCATGGGTGAACGTGCCTGCTGATGCCGTGCTGGCCGCTTCCGGCATTCCAGGCGCTGGCACGCTGAGAATCCATTTCCAGGGCGCGCGGGCAAGGCGTGACGATTGAACCGTTGAAGCCGGCCCATTCTGCCACCCAGCAGAGCGGGCACGCCCCTACCGATCCGTCAGCCGCAGCTCGATCCGCCGGTTCCGCGCATACGACCCGGCCCCCTCCGACCGGTCCAGCGGCTGGAACTCCCCGAACCCGGTGGCCGCCAAGCGCCGGGCCGGCACGCCCTCCTCGACCAGCAGCTTCACCACGTTGATCGCCCGCTGCGCCGACAGCTCCCAGTTGGAGGCGAAGTTGGCCCGCGTCACCGGCTGGCGGTCGGCGTGGCCGTCCACGCGCAGGATCCAATTGAGGTCTGACGGGATGCGCGCCGCCAGGTCCTTGAGCGTCGCCGCCAGCGCCCGGATCTGGTCCTGCCCGGCCTGCGTCATGTCGGCGCTGCC
The DNA here is from genome assembly GCA_937858325.1 of uncultured Acetobacteraceae bacterium. Classification (GTDB taxonomy): domain Bacteria; phylum Pseudomonadota; class Alphaproteobacteria; order Acetobacterales; family Acetobacteraceae; genus CAHJXG01. The sequence continues at coordinate 506 of CALMAB010000738.1, read as the reverse complement.
GGCGGGGAACAGCACCTCGCTTTGGAACACGAAGCGGTCGCCCACCACCTGCACGCCGGGCCGGCCCTGCAGCACGTCGCGCAGGCGGCCGAAGAACTCGCTGCGATACCGCTGCAGCTCCTCCACCTTGGACGCCAGCGCCGCGTTCAAGCGGCTGCCGAGGTTGGCGATCTGCGTGTCCTTGTCGCGCCCGGACGCTTCCGCCACCGCGAGCGCCGCGGCGAGCCGGGCCATCTGCGACCGCAGCTCGTCCACCTGGCGCGACAGCAGCGCCACCTGCGCCCGGCTGCTTTCGGACAGCTTCTGCTCATCCGCCAGCTGCGCCGCCACCGCCTGGCGCCGCTGCTCTTCCGTGGTCGCCCGCACCGCGGCGTCGCGCGCCTGCTTCTCTAGTTCGTCGCGCAGCGCGGTCAGCGCGCGCACCTGCTCGGCCATCTTCGCGAGGTCCGACAGCCGCGCCTCGACGGTCGCCTTGTCGGCCTGGATCACCCGGTCCTGCTCGGCTG
>CALMAB010000737.1 GCA_937858325.1 uncultured Acetobacteraceae bacterium | reverse complement strand
GCGCGTACTGGCCGTTGAACACCACCTGCACGATCACGTCCCGGTCCAGCGACAGGGCGAACGCTTGCCGCACCCGCGCGTTCTGCCCCACCGGCTGCGCGGCGCGGGGGCCGTGGCCCACATTGAAGGTGATGCCGGCATAGCCGAGGCCACCCGATGACAGCAGCTGCAGCCTCCGGTCGGCCTGCACCGCGTCCACGTCGGACGGCACGATGTCGGCCAGGTCCACCGCGCCGGCCTGCAGGTTGGCGAGCCGCACGGCGCTGTCGGTCATCGGGCGATACACCACGCGGTCGAAGCGCACGCTGCCCGCATCCCAGTAGCCGGGAAAGCGTTCCAACGTGATGTGGTCCTGCGCCACGCGCTCGACGAAGCGGAACGGTCCGCTGCATACCGGATGCAGCCCAAACTCCGCCCCGGCCGCCGCGGCGGCCGTTGGGGACACCATCATGCCGGACCGGTCCGTGAGGGTCGCGACGAACGGGGAGGACGGCTGCTTCAGCACGACCCGCACCGTGAGGGGGTCAACCACCTCCACCCGGTCCATCGCCCCCAGCTCCGCCCGGCGGAAGCTGCTCGGCAAGCCCGCGTGGCGCTCAAGGTTGAACCTCACTGCCGCCGCGTCGAGCGGCGTGCCGTCGTGGAAGGTGACGCCGGGCCGCAGGTGCAGGATCAGCGTCACCGGGTCCGGCCATTCGTATGACGTGGCCAGCCGGGGCACGATCGTCAGCGCGGCGTCGAAGTCGAACAGCTTGTCGCACAGCGCCGTCATCACCGCCGTGCCGACAAAGGTGCGGCTCAGCGTCGGGTCCAGGATGTCAGGGTCATTGTTGATGGCGATGCGCAGGGTCTGGCCCTGGGCCGCGGCGCCGGCTGCGCCCACCAGCAGCCAGGCTGCCACGAAATGCCTCAACTTCATGCACGATGCTCCCGCGACGCTTGGCCTGTTCGGCCGGGCCGGAGCATCGCAAGTGCCGTGCCGGGCGCGCATGAGGGACCAATCGCGAGGCAGCATCAGCGCGGCCAGACGGCAAGAACCGCACTGGCCGGCAAGGCAACCCCCCGCCGGCCCGGCGGTGCCTCGGTTTAGGGCTGCCCGCCGTTGTTGATGCGCTCCTGGGACTTGGCCTTCTCGTGGTGGCCGGCCGCCGCGCCGACGGCGGCGCCGGTCTTGGTGTGCCCGCCCATCATGTGGCCGGCCACGCCGCCCACCGCCGCGCCCTTGAGGGTGCCGCCTTTCGGCTTCGGCTGGCTGTCCTCGGCGTGTGCGGCCAGAGGCGCCGCCGAGAGGCCGATGACGGCAAAGCCGGCGAGCACCAAAGCAGTGTATTTCTTCATCACGAATTTCCTATGTTGACCGCGGGCAAACGCGGTTTCCCCCATAAGCCTCATCCGCCCGGATGGCAAAAACGTGGCGCCCGTTCGCCGGGTTGGCCAAAATCCAATAATCCGGATGGCCCCGTCGTGCGCGCCTGTGTTGGGATTGGAAGGCAAGGACCGGGATGGCCATCAGGCCGGAGCGGCCCATAACGCTCCTGCCCGCCCAAAGGGGGAGCGGGCCTGGGCCGGGCCGATTGCCGGCTGTGCGTGCAACGGAGCTGTGCCATGGAGGCAAACATGGATGCCCTTTCTTTCAGGCCCGCGGGGCGGAGCGACGACGAGCGTTACGCGGCGGTGCAGCGCCGCGACCGCTCGCAGGACGGCGCTTTCTTCTACGGCGTGCGGACCACGGGCGTATATTGCCGGCCAAGCTGCGCGGCGCGGCTGGCCCGGCGTGAGAACGTTTCCTTCCATCCTACCTGCGCCGCCGCGGAGCGGGCCGGCTTCCGCGCCTGCAAGCGGTGCCGTCCCAACGAGGCGAGCCAGGCGGAACGGCAAGCCGAAACCGTCCGCCGCGCCTGCCGCTTGATCGACGCGGCGGATGACGCGCCGGCGCTGGCAGAGGTCGCCCGCCGGGTCGGCGCCAGCCCCTTCCACTTCCACCGCATGTTCAAGCAGGTCACGGGCGTCACCCCGAAGGCCTACGCCGCCGCCCGGCGTGCGGCGCGGCTGCAAGACGGGCTGGGCACGGCGGCAAGCGTCACCCACGCGATCTACGAAGCGGGCTTCAACGCGCCCAGCCGGTTCTACGAGGACGCACCCGGCCGCCTGGGCATGACCCCGGGCGCCTACCGCAAGGGCGGGACCGGCGCGACCATCCGCTTCGCCGTGGGCCAATGCTCGCTCGGCGCCATCCTGGTCGCCGCGACCGAGACGGGCATCTGCGCCATCGCGTTCGGCGACGACCCCGACGCGCTGGTGCGCAGCCTGCAGGACCGGTTCCCGAACGCCGACCTCCTCGGCGGCGACCCGGCATTCGAGGCCACGGTGGCCCGGGTCGTCGGCCTCGTGGAAGCGCCGGGCCAGGCGTTCGACCTGCCGCTCGATATCCGCGGCACCGCCTTCCAGCAGCGCGTGTGGCAAGCCCTGCGCGCGTTGCCGGCCGGCGC
>CALMAB010000736.1 GCA_937858325.1 uncultured Acetobacteraceae bacterium | reverse complement strand
TCTCGCCGCAGCAGTTATCAACCTGCGCGTCGCAGAGTTCAGTCACAGACCCTAGAACTGCAACTCGAGCTTCCATGGTGGGATCATGGGACCGGAACCTCCGGGAGCAACACTACCGCCGCGACCCGACCTTCCCGGCAAAGGAATGATGTTTGTAGCCATCTACTCAGCTTATGGTGGAATAAAATCAACAGGCCCAGCAGCCTCACCATCTATAACCGTTCGCAGATGTTGACGAATGAAGCCGCAGTTTGTGCAAGAGAACGTATAGGTCAGATAACGCGTGAAATCTGTAGCTTGAACCATAGTGCTCGCCGTTTCGGTATCCAGGAAAAACCAATTCCTATTTCGACACAATGGACATACAATATTGGGTACTTTCGCATCAAGTTTTTCCCCAATTAGTTTTGCGTATGCCTCAGCAAACGTTTCCTCTTTGGGCTCAGGTGACTGATCCACGCTTTTGTCCCTCAGATCGAAACCGTAAGCCGGCGCTTAAAAGTTTAGCAGGCGGCGGACTAAAGGAACATACAAACACGACAAACCCGATTTTGTTGGATTTTACGAAAAAAATGGTGGGCCCGGTGGGACTCGAACCCACGACCACAAGATTAAAAGTCCCGTGCTCTACCAGCTGAGCTACAGGCCCATGCCCCCGCCGCGGCCCGCTGCCGGGCCGCGGCGCATTCCTATTACGACTTGGCGTCCGCCGCCACCTGCATACGGATGATCTTGTCCGGGTTGGACACTTGGCCACCCCCGCCGCTGCCGCGCTTGATCTTGTCCACGAACTCCATGCCCTGCACGACCTGGCCCCAGATCGTGTATTGGCCGTCCAGATGCGGGGCCGGGGCGAACATGATGTAGAACTGGCTGTTGGCGCTGTTGGGATCGCCGGTGCGGGCCGCACCGACGGTGCCGCGCAGGAAGTGCGCGTCGCGGCTGAACTCGGCCGGCACGTTGCCCATGTCGCTGCCGCCGGTGCCGGTGCCGGTCGGGTCGCCGCCTTGGGCCATGAAGCCCTCGATCACGCGGTGGAACACCGTGCCGTCGTAGAACCCCTTGCGCGCCAGGGCCTTGACCCGCTCGACGTGCTTGGGCGCCAAGTCCGGGCGCAGGCGGATGACCACGCGGCCGTCCTTCAGGTCCATGTAAAGCGTGTTCTGGGGATCAGAGGCCGGCTGCTGGGCCGAGGCTTGGTCAGACATCAGTGTTCCCATCGCGATTGTTGCAAGCAAGTGCCGGCGGCGCAGGCCGAGGCTCATGACGTTCTCCGTTGCTGGCCAAATTCATCTCGGTCAAGCCCAAGCCGCTCAAGCCGGGCGCACCCGCGCCAGCGTCCGCTCCAACGTCAGGCTCGGCACAAAGCTGGACACGTCGCCGCCGAGCCGGGCGATCTCCTTGACGAAGCGGGACGAGATGAACTGGTGCCGCTCGCTCGCCATCAGGAACACCGTTTCCACCTGGTGGTCCAGGCGGTAGTTCATCCCGGCCATCTGGAACTCATAATCGAAATCCGACACGGCCCGCAGCCCCCGCACGATCACGCCCGCGTTGACCCGGTGAGCCAGATCAATCAGCAGGCAGTCGAAGCTGACCACCTCGATCTCGGTGCCGGTGCGCGCGGCGATGGCATCGGTCTCGGCGCGCACCAGCTCGACGCGCTCCTCTAACGGGAACAGCGGCGACTTGCCGGCGTTCTCCGCAACGCCGATCACCAGGCGGTGCACCACCCGGGCGGCGCGGGCGATGATGTCGGTGTGGCCGTTGGTCACCGGGTCGAACGTGCCGGGGTATAGGCCGACATGGCGGACCGCGCCGTGGACCGCTGGAGCGGGGCGCGGCTCAGACATCGGACGGCTCCGGCCCCTCGGCGTCCTCGGACCCGGCATCCTCGGCTTGCGCGCCCGGCACCTCGACCACGGGGAACACGCTCGTCACGTGCTCCGTGTCGCCCAGGCGGAACATCCGGACGCCCATGCTGGTCCGGCCCGTCACGCGCACCTGGTCAGCCGGCACGCGGATCAGACGGCCCTCGTCCGTGACCAGCATCACGTCGTCGCCGGGCCGCACCGGGAAGCTCGCGGCAACCGCCGTGCCGTTGCGCGGCGACAGCTTGATGTTGCTGATCCCCTGGCCGCTGCGCCGGGTCACGCGGTACTCGGCGGCAGGCGTGCGCTTGCCGAAGCCGGCGTTCGTCACCGTAAGCAGGATCTCCCCGGCGTCGGCGATCTCCGCCACGGCCGCGGGGGACAGCACCGGCTCCGCCTCGTCCAGCGCGTCCTCAGCCTCGGCCGCGCTCCCATTGTCCTCGTCTGCCGCATCATCCTCGTCGTCCATGTCGACGTGGCGCAGCACGGACAGGCTGATGACCTCATCCCCAGCCGCCCGGCGAATGCCGCGCACGCCCGAGCTGTCGCGCCCGCTGAACACGCGCAGGTTGTCGTCCCGAATCTGGAACCGGATGCAGCGGCCGGCCCGGGTCGCCAGGAACACGTCATCGCCGTCCCGGCAGGTCGCGACGCCGATCAGCCGGTCGCCGTCGTCGAGCTTCATGGCGATCAGGCCGCTCGCCCGGACATTGCGGAAATCCGACAGCTTGTTGCGCCGCACGTTGCCGCTGGCGGTCGCGAACACGAGGTGCAGGCTTTCCCACAGGCTCTCGTCCTGCGGCAGCGGCAATACGGCGGTGATCCCGTCCGTGCCGAGTTCCGGCAGCATGTTCACCAGGGCGCGCCCTTTAGCGGTGGGGCTGGCCTCCGGCAAGCGCCAGACCTTCTCCCGGAACGCCTTGCCGCCGCTGCTGAAGAACAGCACCCACTGGTGCGTGTGGGCGTTGAAGCTGCGGGTCACGATGTCGTCGCCGCGGGTGCCGGCCGCCGTCCGGCCGCGCCCGCCGCGGTTCTGCTGGCGGAAGATTTCCAACGCCGTGCGCTTGATGAAGCCGTCCCGGGTGATGGTAACGACCATCTGGCCCGGCTCGATCAGGCTCTCGTCATCCTGGTCCACAACGGCATCGACGATGGACGTAAGGCGCGGGCTGTCGAGTTCGGCGCGGGCGGCCAGCAGCTCGTCGCGCATCACCTCAAGGCGCCGCGGCCGGCTGTCCAGGATGTCCAGCAGGTCGCCGATCCGGGTCGCGACCTCGGCCAGCTCGGCCTGGATCTTGTCGCGCTCCAGCCCAGTCAGCCGGGCCAGGCGCAGCTCCAGGATGCCACGGGCCTGCGCCTCCGTCAGGCGCACGGCGTCGTCCACGATCTGGTTGCCGCTGTCGTCGATCAGCGCCAGCAGCGCCGACACGTCGCCCGCGGGCCAGGCGCGGTCCATCATGGTGGCCCGCGCGGTGGCGGCGTCCGGGCTTTCGCGGATCACCCGGATCATGGCGTCGATGTTGGCGACCGCGATGGCGAGGCCGACCAGCAGGTGGGCGCGCTCCCGGGCGCGGGCCAGCTCGAACCGGCTGCGGCGCAGGATCACGTCCTCGCGGAAGGCGATGAACACCTCCAGCGCCTCCTTCAGCCCCATCAGCCGCGGGCGCCCGGCGTCCAGCGCCAGCATGTTCACGCCGAAGCTGGTTTGCATCTGGGTGAAGCGGTAAAGCTGGTTCAGCACCACCTCCGCCGTCGCTTCCCGCCGCAGCTCGATGACCATGCGCATGCCGTCGCGGTCGCTCTCGTCGCGCAGGTCGCTGATGCCCTCAACCGCCTTCGCGCGCACCAGCTCGGCGATGCGTTCCAGCAGGGTGGCCTTGTTCACTTGGTAGGGGATTTCGGTGACGATGATGGCCTGGCGCCCGCCCTTCATGTCCTCGATGGCCGCCTTGGCGCGCACGACGACGCTGCCGCGCCCGGTTTCAAAGGCGCTGCGGATGCCGGCGCGGCCCAGGATCAGCCCGCCGGTCGGGAAGTCCGGGCCGGGCACGATCCGCATGAGGTCGTCGAGAGGCGTGTCCGGCTCGGCGATCAGGGCCAGGGCGGCGTCAATGATTTCCGTCGGGTTGTGCGGCGGGATGTTGGTCGCCATGCCGACGGCGATGCCGTTGCCGCCGTTGATGAGCAGCACCGTGTAGCTGGCCGGCAGCACCCTC
>CALMAB010000735.1 GCA_937858325.1 uncultured Acetobacteraceae bacterium | reverse complement strand
ACGCTGGCCGCGGCCGGCACGCCGCCGCCTGGGCTGCCCCGGGCGCGCATCGTGTTCATCGCTGAGATCGGCGTTCTTTCGGCGGCCGAGGTCGGCAGGATCATGGACGGCTGCGTGCGCCCGGCGCCGACCTGACGCAGCTTCCCGGCTTCGCCGGCATCCATGACCAGCGGCCGTTCGCGTCCATCGTTCCCCCGTCATCGCGAGGAGCGCAGCGACGCGGCCATCCAGGAGACGATCCGGGCCGGCGAGTTCCGCAGCGGCGAGCTGCTGCCGGCGCAGCGCGAGCTGTCCGGGCGCCTCCACGTGAGCCGTTCGTCGCTTCGCGAGGCGCTTTCGGTGCTGGAAACCCTGGGCATGGTGCTGGAAAGCCAACGCCTGCCGCTGGCGCAGCGCGAGCGGCTGTGGGAACCCGTAACCGAACACGAGGACGTGGCGCACGCCATCGAGAAGCGGGACCCGGACGGCGCGTGCTACTTCGTTCACGTACACATATGCGGGCGGACGGCCCGGCTCGCCCCGGGACGGCGCCGGGTGGCACGGAACTGGCATGACAGGCGCGTTGGTGCCAGCGGCCGTTTGCTTTCCCCATTCCCGCGTCATTGCGAGGAGCGCAGCGACGATGACCGACACCGCGTTTGTTCGTGCATGGAGTTCAGCCAGGATGAAGAGAATGGGGCATCAGGCGCCTTTGCTGATCCGGGCGGCAATGGGCATCGCCCTCGCCGTCATCCAGCCCATGACCGCCCCTCGGGCTCAGGCCGCGGGCACCCTGATCTGGGGTATGCCGTCCGAAACCGACACGATGGACCCGCACGCAACCGGCGGCTGGACCACCTACCAGATCACGTACCAAGTCTTCGAAGGGCTGGCGAAGGAGGACCTGACCAAGGGCGACGTTGCCACGCCACCATTGGTTCCGGGCCTTGCGACCTCGTGGGAAATTTCCCCGGACGGGCTGCAATACACCTTCAAGCTGCGTCCAGGCGTGAAGTTCCACGACGGCGCGCCGTTCGACGCCGCCGCGGTGAAGTTCAATTTCGAGCGGTTCTGGGACAAGTCCTCGCCGAACTACTACCCAAAAGCGGCCTCGTTTGTCGTGGCCTACGCGAAGTGGATCAAGGGAATGGAGGTGCTGGACCCGATGACGGTCCGCGTCACCCTGACGGCGCCCAACTACGAGTGGCTGCGCCAGGGGCTGCAGAGCTACAGGCAGCCGTTGATGGTCAGCCCGGCCGCGGTGAAAGCCTATGGCAACGAGGGCATCGCGCTGCATCCCATCGGCACCGGGCCGTTCCGGTTCGTCGAACGCCAGCAGGGCGTGCGCACCGTGCTGGAGCGCAATGCGGAGTACTGGGGCCGGAAGGCGCAGCTTGACCGCGTGATCTTCCGCCCGCTGCAGGACCCGGCGACCCGGGTCAACGCGCTGTCCAACGGCGAGGTGCAGATGATCAGCACCCCGCCTTGGGACGAAATCCAGGGCCTGGTCGATGACGGGTTCAAGCTATCGATCAATCCCAACGTGCCCTACATCAACTACCTTTACCTCAACATGAAGCAGGACGTGTTCAAGGACGTGCGCGTCCGCCGGGCCGTCAACATGGCGGTGGACCGGGAGGGCATCGCGCGCGAAATCTACAAGAAGACTGGCCGCCCCGAGTTCGGCCTGCTTTCGCCCGGCACGGACGCCTATGATCCCGGCTTCCGCAGCTACAAATACGATCCCGACGCCGCGAAGAAGCTGCTCGCCGAGGCGGGATATCCGAACGGCTTCAAGGTGGTGTTCGAAATCCCGCAGGTCGGCACGGGCGAGCTGGTGGAGTCCTGGATCCAGCGCGACCTGAAGAAGGTCGGCATCGACGTCGAGCTGCGGAAGTTCGAGTGGGTCACCTACATGGGCCGCTGGGCCGGCGGCATGGGCGGGGACGTGGGCATGAACGAGATCGGCTGGGGCATGTCCACCCCGGCCTGGATCAACATCGTCGCCCGCTGCGACACGATGGCGCCGGATGGCCAGAACTCCGGCTACTACTGCAACAAGGAGGTGGACGCGCTGCTCAGCCAGGCGCTGACGACGCGCGATCCGGCCGCGGCGAAGGCCCTCTACCAGAAAGCCAACAGGATCATCATGGACGACGCCGCCTATGTGCCGATCGTGGATGACCTGCAGCCGATGGTGCTGTCCCCCAAGGTCCACGGCTTCGTCAACCCGCCGGAGGACTGGTTCGACCTGTCCACGGTTTCGGTTGATTGACGCGGGCGATTGACGCGGGCGATTGACGGGGGCGGTCCGTGCGCGGCTTCCTCCTCCGCCGGCTGGCGGCGCTGCTTCCGGTGCTGGTCGGGGTTTCCGTCGTCATCTTCCTGCTGATGCACCTGGCGCCCGGGGACGTGACGACGACCTTGCTCGGGCCGCAGGCGACGGAGGCCGACCGGGTGGCGCTGCGCCGCACGCTGGGGCTGGACCAGCCCGTGCCGGTGCAATACGCGCGCTGGGTGGCGCGGATCGCGGAGGGCGACCTCGGCACCTCCGTCGCCACCTCGCGCCCGGTGGCGGCGCTGATCGTTCCGCGCTTCCTCAACACCGCGCTGCTGGCCGCGGCCAGCCTCGCGCTTGCGGTGGGGATCGGCTATGGCGCCGGGCTGCTCGCGGCGCTGCGGCCCCGCTCCGTGCTGGACCGGGTGCTGACGGGCGTGACCTTGCTGCTCGGCAGCACGCCGCCGTTCTGGCTCGGGTTGGTGCTGGTGCTGTTCTTCGCCTTGCGCCTGCGCTGGCTGCCGGTGTCCGGGATGACCGATATGGCCGGGGAGGGCGGGGTGCTGGACGTGGCGCGCCATCTGGTGCTGCCGGCGATCACCACGGCGCTCGGGCCGGCGGCCATCATCACGCGCCTGGTGCGCTCCTCCGTGCTGGAAGCGATGGACCGTCCGCACGTGCGCGTCGCCCGCGCCAAGGGGCTCGGGCGCGGGGCGCTGCTGCGGCGGCACGTCATCCTGAACGCCTTGCCGCCGATCATGACCATCACCGGCCTGCAGCTCGGCTACCTGCTCGGCGGCGCGTTGTTCTCCGAGGTGGTGTTCGCGTGGCCGGGTCTCGGGTCCTTGCTTTATGATTCGATCACCGCCCGCGACACGCCGGTCGTGCAGGCGGCGACGCTGCTGATCGCGCTGCTGTTCGTGCTGGTGAACATCCTTGTGGACCTGGTGAACGCGGCACTCGATCCACGTTTGAAGGAATCCTGATGGTGCCGCCCGATACGGCCCATGCCGGCGTGGACGAGGAAGCGCCCGGCGGCGTCGGCGCGCCCGCGACCCTGCCTGCCTCCGGG
>CALMAB010000734.1 GCA_937858325.1 uncultured Acetobacteraceae bacterium | reverse complement strand
TGCATCGCAAGGTACAGGAGGTGATGCTGACGCTGTGGCTGGAGCGCACCTTCTCCAAGGCGGAGATCCTGGAGATCTGGCTGAACCGGGTTTACCTCGGATCCGGCGCGAGGCAGCCCGGCGAGCACCGCGCATTGCCACAGGTTCAGCTTGCGGGCGGACACGCCGAAATACATCCGCGCCGCCGCATCGACGCCCCAAGCGCCGGACCCGAGGTAAACGCGGTTCAGCCAGATTTCCAGGATCTCAGCCTTGGAGAAGGTCTGCTCCAGCCACAGCGTCAGCATCAGTTCCTGCACCTTGCGGTGCAGGGTGCGGGCGTTGGTGAGGAACAGGTTCTTCGCGACCTGCTGCGTGAGGGTCGAGCCGCCCTGCACCAGCCGGCCGGCGCGGAGGTTCACGAACGCCGCGCGGGCGATGCCGATCAGGTCCAAGCCTGGATGCCGGTAGAACCGCCGGTCCTCCACGGCGACTGCGGCAGCGGGCAGGAACCGCGGCATGTCGCCCAAGCGCAGCGGGTCGCCCACCACGTCGCCGAACGTCGCAAAGGGGTGGCCGGCGCGGTCCTGCAGCGTGAGGCCCGGCCGCCGGATGGCGTCGAGCGCGACCTCCGGCCGCGGCAGGTCGCGGCCGAACCACGCCAGCACCAAGGCCAGCGCCAGCGCCCCCCAAACCGCCCCGATGACGCCGATCCGCAACCCCCGCCACGCCAGACGGCGCCAGCGGGTCGGCTCGGGCGCAGCCGGCGCCTTGGGCGCCGCCGGACGCCGGGGCAGCGCGGCTGAGCTGGGCGTGCGTGCCAAATTCAGCGCCGGACGGCCCAGGACATCAGCAAGGCCGCCGCGCCTTGCCGGGCAGGGTCTCGCATCGCAGGATCAAGGGCGGCATTGGAGGCCGGCATGAAGGGGTTGTTCCTAGACGCGACCGAGACCCTCGCGGAGGTGTTCCGCGCCATGCGCCGGGACGGCGACCCGGCAATCAACGTGACCATACAGGCACAGGTGGCGCCGGGCGACCTGCCGGCAATGCTGGCAGGGTATGACTTCATACTGGATGACCACACGGCATTGCCGACGGAGGCCATGCGGGCCTGCCCTGGGCTGCGCCACGTCATCTTCCTCGGCACCGGCGCCCGCAGCTACATGAACCCGGAGGAACTGGCGGCGCTCGGCATCACCGTCCATACGATTAAAGGCTACGGCGACACGGCGGTGGCCGAGCATACGATTGCCCTGATGTGGGCGGCGGCCCGCGGCCTCGCGCGGATGGATGGCGGCATGAGGGCCGGGCATTGGGTACGGACGGAAGGCGTGCAGTTGACCGGCAAGACGGTCGGCCTGATCGGCTACGGCGGGATCGCGGCCGAGGTCGCGCGCATCGCCCGCGGCAGCGGCATGCGCGTGCTGGCCTGGAATCGCACCCCGCGCGCCGCCGAGGGGGTCGAGTTCGTCCCACTGGACCGGCTGCTGTCCGAAAGCCATGTCGTGTCGCTGCACCTGCTGCTGACGGACGAGACTCGGGGCTTCCTGGATGCCGCCCGCCTGGCCGCGATGCGCCCCGGCGCCATCTTGGTCAACACCGCCCGCGGCGCGCTGGTGGAGGAGGCGGCACTGGTGGCGGCGCTGCAATCCGGCCGGCTCGGCCATGCGGCGCTCGACGTTTTCGAGCAGGAGCCGTTGCCGCCGGGCCACATACTGGCGACCTTGGACAACGTGACGCTTTCGGCGCACAGCGCGTTCCGCACTCCGGAGGCGAGCGAAACGCTGATCCGCCGGGCGCAGGACATCGCCTGCCGGATCGTAGGCGGCGAGGTGGGATAGCGCCCCTTGGCGATGGCAGGGTCGGTTGTGCTAAGCTCGTGGCCTGTGTGGGCGTGGCGGAATGGTAGACGCTGCAGACTTTTGATTGGAGTGCCCGCGGGGAAACCCGCGGCGTAGAACCGCCCAAATTCGGGGAACGCTAACGGCCCGCCGCGGCCCAGGCCAATCCCGAGCCAAGCCCCGGCGTGCCGCGCGGGGACGGTGTAGAGACTAGACGGGGGGCGCCTAAAGCCTGCGGGCCACGGCGAAGGGATAGTCCAGACCACGAACGCTGCCACGCGCAAATGGCTGTGCCATTTCGCAGGGGCAGCGGCGGCGAAAGCCGAAGTGGGATGAAAATCTGAGTCCCGAAAGGGAGTGCGGGTTCGAGTCCCGCCGTCCGCACCATCAACCCGCCGGCACGCGCCGGCGCAGCACCAGCCCGGACGCCGTGAGCACGGCCAAAGCCAGCGCCACCGGCGGGAACACCACCCAGTTGACCGCCGCCCAGCCGAGCGTCACCAGCAGGTGCCCCGACCAGAACGAGCCGAACGCCATCGTGCCGAACACCAGGAAATCGTTGAACGCCTGGACCTTGTTGCGCTCCTCCGGCCGGTGCGCTTCCAGCACCATGGCCGACGCGCCGACAAAGCCGAAGTTCCAGCCAAGCCCGAGCAGGACCAGCCCGGCCGAGAAGTGCGCGGCCGACGCGCCCGACAGCCCCGTCACCGCCGCTGTGCCGGTCAGCAGCAGCCCGGCCGCCACGATCCGCCGCGCGCCGAACCGGGCGATCAGGCTGCCGGTGAAGAAGCTCGGCGCGTACATCGCGACGATGTGCCATTGGAGCGCCCAGTTGGACGCGGACAGCGGCAGCCCGCACATCCGCATCGCCAGCGGCGCCGAGGTCATCACCAGGTTCATCAGCGTGTAGCTGACCACGCCGCAGACCACCGCCACGACGAAGCGCGGCTGGCGGATGATGGTCCCGAGCGGGCGCCCGCGCGCCAGGTCCGCCGGCGCCGGCCGCGGCAGGTTCACGCCCGACAGCACGGCCATCGCCACCAGTGCCACGACGGCCTGCGCCAAGTAGCTCGCGACGAACAGGTGGGGCGACCACAGCTCCAT
>CALMAB010000733.1:5439-10538 GCA_937858325.1 uncultured Acetobacteraceae bacterium | reverse complement strand
TCACCCATGGCCGTTCTCCAATTCGATGGCGGATTGTGGTGCAACGGCGGCCCGGCGGACGGAGGCGGCCTTGGAGCTGAACCGTCCACCAGGTCTTGCACGACCCGAATGCCCGGTCCACCTGGCTTCGGAACCGTGCCGCTCCAGCTTTGTCCGCTTATGCGTGCCAGGGGACCCATTGTTGGTTTCAGCCCCTTTGCTGGGCTGCGACCATCGCCATCCCCGCGATCCAGCCAGGGATTGCCTGGTAGAACTCTTGCTGCACATCATAGGGACCGCTGGCTGACAACGCCGCGAACGCCGCGACCCAGCCCAGAACCTCGTTGGCGCCGCGCCCGGCCTCTACTCTTACCTGGTCGGTATCCAGGGCTTCCAGCGCCGGCCAATCCATCGCCTTCAGCCGCTGCAAGAAAAGCCGGTCCCAGTCCTCGTTGAGCGGCATGCAGGGACCCTCGCCAAGCACGGCCAGGCGTCCCGCCTCCAGCACCCGGCTTTCCCGCAATTCGCGTGCTTCGTCCGTCGGGTTCCGGCCATCGATCAACCGTTCCCGCAGCTCTGGCGGGGCGCTCTGCATGGACGGAACCGGCGGGTCGTGCGACAGGCCACCCGACGCCGCGAACAGCACGCGCTTGCCGCTGCCGGCCACGAAGCGGCCAACGGCGTCGCCGAACGCCTTGACACGGCCATAACTGGGAACCGGCGGCGCCGCGCAGTTGATGAAGATGGGGACAATCGGGATTTCGGCAAAGGTTCCGAGCATCGCTTCCCACATCTGCACGAAGCCGTGGTCCACCGGCATACGGTAGGACAGCGCCGGGTCGAACCCGGCTTCGCGGGTTGCGCCGAGGACGTCCAGTGCGAACGCCTCCGGAACTGGCAACGGGCCGGTGCCGCCCCCCCAATCCCCGAGCGAGACGGCGCCGGCGCCGATGCAGAATGACGGCATCAGGTCGTAGAAGAAGCCGTTGAAATGGTCCGGCGAGAACTGCACGATGCAATCAGGCCTGAACGCCCGCACATAGCTGGCCAGTTCTGCGAACGCGTCGCTGACCCGCTTGCGGGTGTCTGCAGGCGCCTCGCCGTCCCGCATGAGCGGGGTGTGCGAGGCGCAAACGAGTCCCAGGGCCATCTCTTGCTCTCCTTATTGGCTCGTTGCTGAAGGAGCCTTGACGAGCGGGCATTGGCTTTCGACCAACGGCCGCGAGACCTCGCTGCCAGGCAGGGTGGTCACCACGTCGTCCAGATCCCATTCGCCTTGCGAGGCCGACGGTGCCTTGGCGCGCAGCAGGTAGATGTCATGCACCATCTTGCCATCCTGCCGGATCATGCCGTCTGATGCGAATACGTCGTGCACTGGGTGCGACCGCAGTTCCCGCATGACGGACTCGGATTGGTCGGTCCCCGCCCGTTGCACCGCCAGGAGGTAGCTCCTTACCGAGGAATAGACCCCGGCCTGGAAGCCGCTCGGCATGAAGTGGGCGCGCTTGAAGAACTGCTCCGACCACGCCCGCGTTTCCGGCGTGCGGTTCCAATAGAAGAATGCCGTCTCGTAAGTCCCTTGCGCGATGTCCAGGCCGACCGCATGCGTGTCAGGCAAGGTCATCTGCAGCGGAACCACGCGCATGGACCGGCTTATGCCGAACTCGTTGATCTGCTTCATGAGGTTGATCGTGTCGCCGCTTGAGGTGGACAGCGCCAGGACGTCGGCGCCGGAGGCTTGCGCCTGCAGCAGCAGCGGGGCGAAATCGCTGCTGTTGGCAGGGAAGACGGCGTTGCCTGCCACTTCGCCGCCTGCCTTCCTGACCTGCTCGGTGATGTCCCGCGTCAGGGCATGCCCGTAGGCTTGGTCCACTGTGACAAAGAACCACCGCTTTCCACCCAGGGCAGTGATCGCCTTCGCAGCGCTGACCGCGACGCTGTAGGTGTCGCCTGTCCATTGCACGGTGTATGGCGAGCAGGCCTTGCCGGTGAAGTCGGAGGATGTCGAGCTCGCCAGCAGCACGATGCGCTGGCGCTCCCGGGCTATGCCCTGGACGGCAAGGCCAATCGGTGATCCCTGCATATCGGCGATCACGTCCACGCCGTCCCTGTCGAACCATTGCCGGGCGATGGTGGACCCGACATCGGGCTTGCCTTGGTGGTCGGCCCAGATGACGATGATCTTCACGCCATTGACGGCTCCGTTGAACTCGTCGACAGCCATTTGGGCCGCGACCACCGAACCAGGCCCGCTGTTGGCGGAGGTCGGCCCGCTCATGTCCGTCAGCACGCCGATGCGCACCACCCCGTCGGAGTAGCCGGGCCTTGAGGCCGCCGGCTGGGCCAAGGCCGACAAGGCGGCGAGCGAACCGGCTGCGGCCAGGGCCATGAGGCTCGGCAACGAATGCATGGTCTGCTTCCCTTTCCAACCACCCGTGCTTTGCGGGTGCGACGATGATTCGCCCGCTGCTGCTCAACTGGACCCGCCTCGGTGCGAGCACCCGGGCCTCGCGATGCAGGATCAGGCGTCCCACACTGCCGGCAGCCGCGTCACGCCGCGGAAACGCCAGCCCCGCGTTTCGGGAGCGGACGCCTCGTCCAAGCGCAGGTTGGGAAGGGACTTGAACGCTTCCTCGATCGAGATGCGGCCGATGGCGCGGCCCAAAGCGTGACCGGAGCAGAAATGCGGCGCATAGCCGAAGCTGGCGTGCTGCCTGCGCTTGCGGTCCAGCCGGAACGCATCGGGCTCCTCGTAGAACGCCTCGTCACGATTGGCCGATGCCAGCACGACAGCGACCGGGGCGCGCGCCGGAATCGTGACTCCATCAAGCTCGAACTCCTTGCGGCTCAGGCGTGGCGTCAAGCCGATCGGCGCGATCCATCTCAGCCCCTCGTCATACGCCCGCAAGGCCAGGCTTTCCGGCTCCCTGATCAGTGCAGCCCGCGCGTCCGGGTTTTGCAGGACGCCAAGCATGGCGTTTGCCGCGCCGTGCCCAGGCTCCTGAAGGCCGCCGAGCAGGAACACGCGGATGGTCGGGATGATCTGTTCATAGCTGCGCACCGCGCCGTCCGGCATGCCGCCGTGCACCATGTGGGACAGCAGGGAGCGGTCCGGGGCGGCCGTCACGCGTTCGACGGCGGGTCTCAGGACAGCATCGATTTCAGACCGCGCCGCGTTGAGTTGCGCCAGCGTCATGCCGTCGTCCTCGGGCCGCTGCATGCCGGCGTTGAGGGCGTGAAACCATCGGGTGAGCGTGGCATTGCTCACCTCGCGCATGCCCAGGATCGAAGCGACGACGCGCACGCTGATCGGCTCGAACAACGCCGCCGTGAGGTCGGCGGCACCTTTGGCAAGCAGTTGGCCGACGTAGTCCCGCACGATGGGCCGGGCCAGATCCTCGATGTAGGTGCTGACCACGTTCGGCTGCAGGCTCATGTCGAGGCCCTGGCGCAGGCAGGCATGGTCCGCGCCGTCCATGGACAAGATGTTCGGCGTGCCGAACACCCGCGCTTCCGGGCTGGCGGGATGGTCGGAGGGTCCGAAGACGGCTGGGTTGGCGCCAACCGTGCGGCAATCGGCCCAGCGTGTCACCAGCCACTCGCCGGTCTCGGGAAACTGGTGGACAGGCGCCTGCCGCCGCAGCGCCGCGTAGATCGGATACGGGTCCTTGAACAGGTTTTCCCCGGTGAGGCCGGCCAGGGCCTCCTCGCGGCCCGTCGTCGCTGTGTCGCTCATCTTGCTTCCATCCCTTGTTATGGTTCGAGGCTGCTGACCGCCGGCTTCGGGCGCGACACGCCGGGCGCTCGCCGTCAATCGAGCGGCGCAATGGCCACAACGGCGCCCGCCAGGCGGTCGTCGAATGGAATTTGGCATGACAGCCGGGAGGTGCTCGTCCGGTGAGACGACCCATCGAGCAAGTCGTTTTCCTCGTCGGACATCTCCGGCAGGAGTTCCCATTCGACCGAGTCGAAGTGAACGTGGCAGGTCGCGCAAGACCGTTGCCCGCCGCAGACAGCCAGCAGGTCGTCGATGGCTGCATCGCGCAGCGCCTGCATCAGCGAACCCCGCGCCGCGGCCTGCACCTGGCGCCTTTGTCCGTTTGTCATGACGACCGTGATGTTCGGCATGCGCGTGCGACCTCCTCCTGGTTCTTGTCTTCAAGCGGCACAAGCCGAGATCACGTCCCGCAACGGCACCGTTGGGTCGGTGATGGCGTCTCGTGCAGACCGGGGCACGGCTTTCCCGATGAGGCCGCGTCCCTGCACGAAGTCCTTGGTGGAGTTGACGCAGTCGAGGGCCGAAACCGTGTCGCCGTGCAGGTAAACCGCGGTGAATCGTCGGGATTGCGGCTCGCCGCGGACAAGGCAGCCGTCGTGGCCGCCCGATATCCCGAGCGTCTGCAGCCGCAAGTCGTAGTGGTTCGACCAGAACCATGGCAGGGGCCGGTAGGGCTCGGGTCCACCCGTCAGGGTCTTGGCGACGTTGATGGCTTGGTCGGCCGCGTTCTGCACCGATTCAACGCGGACCATCCGGCCCTGCGCGAAGGGGTTGGCCTGGAGCACGCAATCACCGATGGCGAAGATGTCCGGCAGCGTGGTTCGGCAGAAGCTGTCGACCTCGATCCCGCGGCCCCCCTCGGCACCGGCCCGCAGCACCGGCCCGTCCGCGGCTTCCATGCCGACCGCGGCGATGGCGACATCGGCCGCGACCTCGGACCCGTCGGCGAGCTGGATGGCGGTCACGCGGCCCGCCGCGCCATCCAGGCTGCGGACCGCGGCGCCAAGACGGATCGCCACCCCCCGGCTTTGGTGCTCGCTTTGGTAGAAGCGGGAAACCGGCTCGCCGGCGACCCGCGCCATGACCCTGTCCTGCGCCTCGATCACCGTCACGGCCTTGCCCATCGCGGCAAGCACCGCCGCCGTTTCGAGGCCGATGTAGCCGCCGCCGACAATGGCCACCTGCCCGGCCGCCGACAGCTCGTCGCGCAGCGCAGCGGCGTCCGCACGGGTCCTGATGGCGTGGACGCCCGCCAACTCGCCGCCGGGGCATGAAAGCCGGCGCGGCTTGCCGCCCGCGGCCCAGATCAGCGTCCGGTAGCCAAGACGCATGCCGCCTGCAA
>CALMAB010000733.1:0-5339 GCA_937858325.1 uncultured Acetobacteraceae bacterium | reverse complement strand
TTGCCGCCCGCGGCCCAGATCAGCGTCCGGTAGCCAAGACGCATGCCGCCTGCAAGCTCGACCGCATGGGTCCCCGGATGGATCGCCGTCACGCGGTGCTCAAGCATCAGATCAATCCCATGCCCGGCCCAGGCGTCCGCCCGCCGCAGCAGAAGGCTTTCGGCGTCGCGATGGCCAGACAGGAAGTCCTTGGAAAGCGGGGGCCGCTCGTACGGCGGCTCGGCCTCCTCGCTGAGCAGCCCGATCGAGCCGTCGAAATGCATCTGCCGCAGCGAGAACGCCGCCTGCACGCCGGCGTGGCCGGCGCCCGCGATCAGGCAGTCATAGGTCATCGGCGCAGCCCGGCGCCGCCGTTGAGGATGAAGCCGACGATCTCCGCCACGTCCGCCGAACCGAGGCCGCCATCGACCGCCCGCCCGTAGCCGGCCAGCGCCGCGGCCGCGACGCCGTGACCCACCCCCACCGCCTCCGCGGTGGAGACCGCGTAGGACAAGTCCTTCAGCACCCCGGCGACGTTGAACGAGACCTCCGCCGGCCCGCCGAGCAGCACCGGCAACTTGGCCGCGAGCGCCGGCGTCGCGATGGCGCTTTCCGTCACCACGCCGAGCATCGCGCCGAGGTCCAGGCCGTGGCGCTGGCCCATGGCCAGGCTTTCGCCCAACAAGGGCCAATAAGCGGCGAGCTGCATGTTGACGACCAGCTTCATCGCCGCCCCGGCGCCGGCCGGACCCATGTGCACGGTCCGCCGGGCCAGCACGGAGAACACCGGCTGCAGGCGATCCAGGGCCGCCGCGGCGCCGCCGGCCACGATGACGATGCGGCCTTCCCGCGCCGGCCCGACCGTCCCGAGCACGGGCGCATCCAGGAAATCGCCGCGGGCGGCGCGCACCCCGGCGTCCAACTGCCGCGCGAAGCCCGGGCGGATGGTGCTCATCTCCGCGACCACCTTGCCGTCCAAGGGGGCGGCGAGCAGGCCTCCAGGGCCGAGATAAACCTCCTGCAGCGCGGCCTCGTCGGCCAGCGAGACCAGGATCGCGTCGCTCGCCGCAACGAGCGACTGCAGGCTGTCGTGGGCTACGGCGCCGTCGGCGCGGAGCGCTTCGGCCTTGTCCCGGCTCCGGTTCCACACCATCACCGGCACGCCATGGCCGAGCAGGCGCTGGGCGAACGCCGTCCCGATCCGGCCGAGGCCCACGACTCCCACGTTCATGCCACGCCTCCCACGGACCCATACCTGAAGCTGCAGGAGCCGAGGCCGCCGATGGTGGCCCGGACAACCGCGCCGGGCTTGATCGGCGTCATCGGCCCGAGCGCGCCCGTCAACACGATGTCGCGGGCGCGCAGCGGCGTGCCGAGTTCGGACAGCGTGCGGGCAAGCCAGGCGGCGGCCTCGAGCGGATGGCCAAGGCAGGCGGCCCCGGCGCCGAGCGATGCGACGGCGCCGTCCACCTCGAGCACCATGCCGCAGGTCCACAGGTCGAGCTGACTCAGCAGCTTTGGCTCACGGCCCAGCACAAAGGCGGCAGACGACGCGTTGTCGGCAACCGTGTCGGCAAAGGTGATGGCCCAGCCGGCGATCCGGCTGTCAACGATCTCGATGGCCGGCAGCACGTAGGCGGTCGCGGCCATGACGTCGTGGATGGTCGCGTTCCGGTCGTCGAGGCCGCTCGCCATCACCAGCGCGACTTCCGCCTCGGCCTTGGGCTGCAGCAGCCTGGCCGGCAGCTCGCCGCCAATGGCCACGGCCATGTCCGCGAACAGCACGCCGAAATCAGGCCGGTCCACGCCGAGCTGCTGCTGCACGGAAACGGCGGTCAGGCCGATCTTGCTGCCGACGCGGCGGCGCCCACGGCTGATCCAATGGCTGGTGTTGATGGCCTGGACCTCATAGGCGCCGGCGGCGTCGGTCGATTCGAGGCCGTCGCGCAGCGGCGCCACAGGCCCGGCCTCGTAGGCGGCGCGCAACCGTTCGGCAAGCCGCTCCTTATCCATCGCACACGTCCTCCCGTGATGGCCGGCCCATCGCGGGCGGCGACGCCATGCGGACTCCACCCGGGCGCCGGGCCGCGTCCGGCGTCATGCCGGCACCGGCTCGCCTTGCAGGAACGCCAGGTGCAGGCGGTTGAACACGTCAGCCGCCTCGAACTGGGGCCAATGCCCGCACTCGTTCATCACCACGTAGCCGGCGCCGGGGATCATCCGTGCGATCTGCTGCCCCTCCTCGGGGGTCGCCGTCGGGTCATGCGACGTCCAGATGACAAGCGCCGGCGCCTTGATCGACCGGTATTGCTCTTCGGTGATCATGTTGCGCCGGCGGACCTCCATCTCCTGCAGGCACATGACGCGCTGCATGGTGCCGGCAAAGCCTGGCTGCGCGTAGATGGCCCGGCGCGTTTCAACCAGGTCGTCGGTCACCTTGGACTTGTCGTGCATCAGGAACTCCAGCCGCGACCGGATCTTGTCCCGGCTCGGGTCGGCCGCCGCCGCGTTGGACAGGGTCTTGAGCCGTGCCATGACCTCGGGATGGGCCGTCCAGCCGCCGGCCGTGTTGAGCACGATGCGGCCGACCCGCTCAGGGTGATGCACCGCGAGATGGGTCGTGACCCAGCCGCCCAGGCTTTCTCCCGAGACGTGGGCGGAGCGTCGCCCCAGCGCGTTGAGCACGGCGAGCACATGGGCGGCATAGTCGCGGATCTCGTAGGAGGCTTCCGGCTTGTCGCTCCAGCCATGGCCGATCAGGTCGATCGCGATGGTCCAGAAATGCGCGCCGTGCGCGCCGAGGTTGCGCGTGTAGGCCTCGGCATGGCCGCCGGTCCCGTGCAGCAGGAGCAGCAGCGGCTTGTCGGGCGAACCCGCCGACAGAAAGCGCGTCCGGATGCCGCCGGCGTCAAGGAACCCCTGCTGGAAGGCAACGCCGGTGAGGTCCGACCAGGTGGACGCATAGGCTGCGGCGGCGCTCATGGTGCGCCCGCGGACGCTGCTGGGACCGCCATGCCGGTGATCCGGTTCATCAATGGGCTGTACGACACGCACAAAGCCGCAGCTATCATCGAGCGTTCCCCATCGTGTTCCGGTCAGCGGCCATTCGCTGCCGGAAGCGTTGAGCGGATGGTCCCGCCCGCCATTGAAGCCCACAACCGCAATCCACAGCTTGTTCGCAGCATGAACACCTCCATGTCCCATGAGCCGGACGGCAAGCCGGGCGTTTACCGCCAGGTCCGGTCGCTCACCCGCGGCCTGGCCCTGCTGGAGGCGCTGGCCACCCTCGGCTGGGCCAGTCCGGGCGAGCTGGCGGCGGGCACGGAAATCGACCGCTCCTCCGTTTACCGCATCCTCAGCACGCTTGAAGCGTTGGGCTATGTGCTGCGGCATGAGAACAACGGGACGTTCACGCTGACGCAGAAGGTCCGCGTGCTCGCCGATGGCGCGCGGGACGACGAGATCCTGCTCAAGCAGGTCAGGCCGCACCTCAGCAGGCTGACGGCAGAGATCAAGTGGCCGAGCGACCTCGCGGTGCTGTCCGGCGGGGTTGTCACTATCCAGGACTCGACGCACCGCGAAAGCATGATGACGTTTCACCGGGCCGTGGTGCGGCAGCGGCGCTCGCTCGTGAAGTCCTCGCTCGGGCGGGCCATCCTGACGGTGCTGGACCCGCGGGAGCGTGAGATCGCGCTGCAGATCGCCTCGGTCGTGGAAGGGGCGGCGACTGCCAAGCTCCTGACCCCGGCCGCCGTGGAGCGGCTCCTCGCCGACTGCCGGCGGGACGGCTTTGCATGGGCGGTCGGCGCGGCGGACCCGCGGATCAGCGCCATCGCGCTCGGCTTTCGCGGACGCAGCGGCTTGGTCGGCGCGGTCAACGTCATCTTCTTCCGCAAGGTGCTGACGCCGGCGGAGGCGGCGGCCCGCTACCTGCCGCAGTTGAGCCGGTGCGTCCGCGACATCGAACGCGTGGTCTGAGCACCCAAGATCTGTGTTCACTGCGTGAACAGAAGCGGCTGCCGGGTTGACGGCGAACGAGGCCCGGGCGTCCCAATGCCGCCCGGGACCACGTCGGCCGTGCTCGCGGCAGCGCCTCGATCCCGGCAGGACCAAAGGAAGCCGTGCGGGCGTGGGGCCGCCGCCGCCCGCCGCCAGGATCGTGGCTTACGGGAGGGATGATGTATTGCATGAAGAAATGGGCCGACACGCTGGCCCCTGGCGTCCGGATCGGCTCGACGCTGCCCGCGCAGCACTCGCTGGTGTATGTGGCCGCCGGCCAGGCCAGCGTGAACGGGAAGGACCTCGGCCAGGGCGAGGCGGCCTATGGCGACGGCTACCTTGCCTTGGCGGCAGGCGGCGAGGGCGCCACGCTGTGGCGCTGGGGCCTTGCGCTGGAAAGCGGCCCGTCCGGCCTGCTCGACGCCGAGGGCGTCCAATCCGTCTGCCGGATGGCCCGCCGCGTCAAGATGTTCGAGCTGGTGCCGACGTCCAAGTGGCTGTTCAGGCTCGACTGCGTCATCGGCTTCGCGGGCAGCACCGGCCTGCACTCCCATCCCGGCTCCGGCATCCGCTGCCTGATCGACGGACGGCTGAGGACAGAGTCGCAGAAGGGCGAGGACACCGACAACCGGGCTGTGGGCGACGTCTGGTATGAGGAAGGCGCCTACCCGCTGGTTTCGACCGTCGAGCCCGGCTTCAAGACGACGTTCCTGCGCGGGATGCTGCTGCCGCCGGAGTTCGCCGAGTTCCACGACACGGCGATGTGGATCGAGAACAAGAAGCCGCAGCTTGACGGGTGGAAATCGCTCGCACAGGCGATTGTCACGCTGCGCTGAATGGTGGGCGCCGTGCGCCGGGGTGGCAAGCGATGCGCCGCTCCGGGGACCCCACTGCTGCAGCGCATCCAAGACGCCCTGCGCAGCAAGCTGAACGTCGCCACGCTGGCCGCCGAGGCCCGGATGAGCGCCTACCATTTCACCCGCGCATTCCAGCAGACCATGGGTCTGCCGCCGCACCGCCACATCGTCCATCGCCGCGTCGAGCGGGCCATCCAGCTTCTCAATCAGTCCAGCGCACCCGTTGCCGAGATTGCGCGCGCCACTGGGTTCGCCCATGCAAGCCATTTCGCACGGGCGATGCGCGACCTCCTCGGCGTGACGCCGCAGAAGATCCGCAAGCGGGTGCTTCCTGAAGGCGTGAGAACGAGCCTGCCCGCTGAAAGATGCGGCAAGGCCGGCCCTAGAGCAACATCCGATCAATCTATTCTTTTGGTCGGATAAAGTTGCTTGCCAGAACAGAGGACTGATGCTCTATCATTCATCAATTGACGGGTGGAGGCTCTTGAGTTTGATCCGGGCTTG
>CALMAB010000732.1 GCA_937858325.1 uncultured Acetobacteraceae bacterium | reverse complement strand
GCGGTGGCTGCGCTGCGAGGGGCGATGCCGGTTCTGGGGCGGGTGCCGGAGACCGCCTGGGCCGGGCTGGCGCGGGCCGAGTGGCCGGCGCGGCTGCAACGGCTGTGTGGGCGTCTGGCCCGGCTGGCGCCGCCGGGTTGGGAAGTATGGCTGGACGGCGGGCACAATCCCGGCGCCGGGGCGGCCCTGGCCCGCCACGCGGCGGGCTGGGCGGACCGACCGCTCTACCTGGTCGTCGGCATGAAGCAGGCGAAGGACGCCGCCGAGTTCCTGCGGCCCTTGCTGCCGCACGCGACGGAGATCCTCGCGGTTCAGGAACCCGGACAGCACCTGGCCCTTCCGGTCGAAGCCATCGTCGCGGCGTCCGGAGGCATCGCGGTGCCCGGCCCCACGGTTGCCGAGGCGCTCAAGAAGTTGCCAACTTGTTCGCCTGCCCGTGTGCTGATTTGCGGAAGTTTGTACTTGGCCGGCGAAGTTTTGAAGTCGGACGAAGCGGAATAAGATGCACCAGGGACTTGGCGTTTCGCAGAACGTCCCAACACTGGTGGGCAAGGCGGTTTGTCCGCATTCTCCGATATCGTGGAGCTGGTCATGGACGGTCCCGAAGCGCCGGCGCCGGCGAAGTTACGTGTCACGGTCGCAGACGCCAGGACCACGCCCAACGACGTCGGCCGTTCCACCGCCCTCATGCTTGCCCACGGCTCCATGGAGCTGCGCTGGTTCGCGCCCAAGGGGCACGACCCGCAAACGCCGCACGACCGGGACGAGCTTTACGTCATCGTGTCCGGCACGGGGGTGTTCATGCGCGCCGTGGAGAGCCTTCCCTTTGACGACACCTCCTTGCCGATCCAGGGCGAGGAGCGCGTGCGGTTCGGTCCCGGCGATGCCCTGTTCGTGGCGGCCGGCACGGTGCATCGCTTCGAGGAGTTCTCGGACGACTTCGCGACCTGGATCATCTTCTATGGTCCGGAGGGCGGCGAGCGGCGCGCACGCTAGGAGACTGACGGGCGATGGAGATTACAGGCCTTGAGCCGCAGGATCGTCCACGCTGGGCGGAACTCTGGCGTGCCTACCTATCGTTCTACGAAACAACCCTATCGGACGATGTGTACAAGCATACGTGGCGTCGTCTGCTGGACGGCACGGCACTCCATGGCCTGGCTGCACGGGTTGATGGGCGGATCGTTGGGATCACCCACTTCCTGTTTCACGGAAGCGCCTGGACCGCGGCGCCGATCTGCTACCTCCAGGACCTTTACGTCGCTGGCGCCATGCGCGGCCAGGGCATGGGCCGCGCGCTGATCGAGGCGGTCGCCGCGCACGCCCGGGAGCAGGACAGTGCGCGGCTATATTGGCTGACCCAGGACCACAACGCGGCAGCCAGGCAGCTCTACGACCGCATCGCCAAGCACTCGGGCTTTATCCGCTACGAGTATCCGCTGTCCTGACGATGGATCAGCCGAGCTGGCTGGCCACCCATCGCTTCAGCTCGCTTTTCGGCGCGGCGCCCACCTTGGTCGCGGCGGGCTTGCCGTCCTTGAACAGGATCATCGTCGGGATGCCGCGGACGCCATAGGCGTTAGGCGACATCGGGTTGTCGTCGATGTTCACCTTGGCGACCGTCACGCGGCCCTTGTACTCCTGCGCGATCTCCTCCAGCGCCGGGGCGATCATCTTGCAGGGGCCGCACCATTCGGCCCAGAAATCAACCAGAACCGGCTCCTTGGACTCCAAGACCTGACTCTTGAAAGTGTCGTCGCCGACGGCAACGGTGTTTTCGCTCATGAATGAGACTCCTGTTTTCTGCAAAGAAGTTGGGGCGCGGCGATACCTCGATCAAGCACTGGCCGATCAAGCGCCGGGCTGGTGCGCGTCCAGCAACGGCCCGGGGATGGGGACGACGGTGGCCTCGTCCGTCCAGACCAGCGCGCACCGGATGGGCCGGTCCGGGTAGATGCCGCGCAGCACCGCGCGATAAGCCGCCAACTGGCGCAGGTAGCGCGCGGGGGTGTCGGCCACGTCCGCAGGCGCCGCACGGTTGGTCTTGAAGTCCGCCACCCACACCTCGCCCGGCAGCACGGCCATGCGGTCCACCACGCCGCTCACCACCACATCGCCAACCGCGCCGGTCAGCGGCTGCTCCGCCCGGCTGCCGGGGCCGAACAGCGGCGCCAGCTCCGGGTGGGCCAGCACGGCCAACACCTGCTCCGC
>CALMAB010000731.1 GCA_937858325.1 uncultured Acetobacteraceae bacterium | reverse complement strand
GCCCGGAGGTGCTGTGCACCGCGAGCGTCGAGGGCCGGGTGCCGGGCTTCCTGCGCGGCACCGGCCAGGGCTGGGTGACGGCGGAGTACGGGATGCTGCCCCGCGCCACCCACACCCGCGGCGACCGGGAAGCGGCGCGCGGCAAGCAGTCCGGCCGCACCCAGGAAATCCAGCGCCTGGTCGGCCGCAGCCTGCGCGCCGTGGTGGACCGCTCGGCCATGGGCGAGTGCAGCATCACCCTCGACTGCGACGTGCTGAACGCTGATGGCGGCACGCGCTGCGCCAGCATTACCGGGGCCTGGGTGGCGCTGAGCCTCGCCTTCCGCCACATGGAGCACAACCGCGTGATCGCGAAGTCGCCGATGGCCGGGCAGGTCGCGGCCGTGAGCTGCGGCCTGGTGGCGGGCGCCGCGGTGCTGGACCTTGACTACGCCGAGGACAGCGGGGCCGAGGCCGACGCCAACTTCGTGCTGACGGACGGCGGCGGCATCGTGGAAATCCAGGGCACCGCGGAAAAGGCGCCATTCTCCGAGGAGCAGTTCTCGGAGTTGATGCACCTCGCTAAGCAGGGCACGGCGCGGCTGTTTGAGATGCAGCGGGCCGCACTCGCCTGATGCGGCGCCTGTCCCCTGGCACGCGGCTGGCACTGGCCACCCACAACCCGGGAAAGGTGCGGGAACTCGCGGCCATGCTGCGGCCCCATGGCGTTGCAGTCCTGTCCGCCGGCACGCTCGGCCTCGGTGAACCCGTGGAGGACGCGCCGGACTTCGTGGGCAACGCGCGGCTGAAGGCACTGGCCGCAGCAAAGGCGTCCGGCTTGCCGGCGCTGGCCGACGACTCCGGCTTCTCCGTGGCGGCGCTGGGCGGCGCGCCCGGCGTGCTGTCCGCCCGCTGGGCCGGTCCCGGCAAGGACTTCGCCGCTGCGATGGAGCGGGTGCGCCGGGAGATGGCCGGCAGCGCCGACCGCCGCGCCTGGTTCACCTGCGCGCTGAGCCTCGCTTGGCCGGACGGGGCGACCGCGACCTTCCTGGGCCGAGCCGAGGGCACGGTTGCCTGGCCGCCGCGCGGCGACCGGGGCTTCGGCTATGATCCCATGTTCGTCAGCTTGGGGAACACCGAAACGTATGGCGAGATGGACCCGGCCCGGAAGCACGCGACCAGCCATCGCGCCCGCGCGATGGCGCAGATGCTGCTGAGCTGTTTTGAGCCCGGCGACCCAGTGGTGCCCTGATCCCACGGCCTCCTTGCGACACCATATGGCGGCGATGGACCCCCTCGCCCTCTACATCCACTGGCCGTTCTGCCTGGCCAAGTGCCCGTATTGCGATTTCAACAGCCACGTCCGCGAGCGTATCCCGCAGGCCCGCTTCGCCGCGGCACTCCGCGCCGAGCTGGCGTGGGAAGCGGCGCGGCTCGGCCGCCGTCCGCTCGCCTCCATCTTCTTCGGCGGCGGCACCCCGAGCCTGATGGACCCTGCAACCGTTGCCGCGTTGATCGCCGACGCCGCCCGGCTGTTCGACCCATTGCCGGGCATCGAGATCACGCTTGAGGCGAACCCGACCAGCGTGGAACTCGGCAAGCTCGCGGCGTTCCGGGATGCCGGGGTGAACCGCCTGTCGCTCGGCATTCAAAGCCTGGACGGCGACGCGCTGCGACTGCTGGGCCGGGAGCACTCGGCGGAACAGGCGGTGGCGGCCCTCCACGCGGCGCGCGCCACGTTTCCGCGGGTGTCGTTCGACCTGATCTACGCCCGGCCCGGCCAATCGCTCGCCGCCTGGCGGGCCGAGCTGGACCAGGCGCTGTCGCTCTGCGCCGACCACCTTTCGCTGTATCAGCTCACGGTGGAGCCGGGCACCGGCTTCGAGGCGCTGCACCGCCGGGGCGAGCTGGTGCTGCCGGACGACGAGCTTGCCGCGGAGTTGTACGTTGCCACCGCCGAAGCCTGCGCCGCGCACGGGCTGCTGCCGTATGAGGTGTCCAACCTTGCGCGGCCCGGCGCCGAAAGCCGGCACAACCTGGCCTATTGGCGCTACGCCGACTATGCCGGCATCGGGCCGGGGGCGCATGGCCGGGTGACGCTCGGCGGCGACCTCCTGGCAACCCGGCGGCACCGCGCGCCGGAACCGTGGGCCGATCGGGTTGAACGCCAGGGCCACGGCAGCACGGCGGAAGAGCGGATCGTGCCCCGGGACCGCGCGCGCGAGATGCTGCTGATGGGCCTGCGCTTGACCGAGGGCATCGACGCCGCCCGGTTCGCCGCCCGCGCCGGCATGGACCTGGACGACGCGCTCGACGCCGGGGTGCTGGAGCAGGCGCTGGAAGCAGGCTACCTGACAAACGGCGATGGGCGGCTGGCTGCGACGGCCGAAGGGCGGCTGCGCCTCGACGCGCTGCTGGCCCAGTTGGTCAACTGATATGGGGCGCCCGGCCGTCAGGTGAGCAGGGGCACCATGTCCGGGTCGCCCTTCTGCATGGCCCGTTGGTAGGCGGGCCGGGCGCCGATGCGCTGCAAGTACGCGAGGATGCTGGGATACGGGTCGAGGTCAAGCGGCAGGAACAAGCGCATGGTCGTCAGCGAGAACACCGCCATGATGTCCGCCGCGGTGAACTCGCGGCCCGCGAAGTGGTCCGCTTCCCTGAGCCGCGCCTCGACCACATCGAATGCGAGTTGGAGGCGGCCCTGCATCGCGAGCAGCACCGGGTTGTCCGGCGGCAGGCCGAGGCGGCGCAGCACCATGTTGCGGCCCATGGCCGGCTGCAGGCTGCCGTTGGCAAAGTGGAACCAGTAAAGGTATTGGGCGAAGTCGGGGTGATCCGGCCCGAGCGCCAGGCGGCCACCGCCATGCTTGGCAATGACGTACTCGATCACGGCGCCGGACTCGCCGAGGACCAGCGCGCCGTCCGTGATCACGGGCGCGGCGCCCATCGGGTGCAGCGCCTTGTACTCGGGCGGGGCAAGAATGGTGACGGGGTCACGCTCGTAGCGTTTCAGTTCGTAGCGAACCTCAAGCTCTTCGCAGAGCCAGATGATCCGCTCGGATTGCGACTTTCCGAGATGGTGGAGGGTCAGCATGTCAGATGCTTCCAACAAGGCCGCCCTGCGACCGTGGACGTGCCGGGGCTGCTGACGGCCTCATGCGTTGTCGTGCACTCCCGCTTGCCGCTCGGCGTGGGAGCGGGTCAAGAGGGCGTAGATCTTGACGAACGGCGTGAGCCACAGCCGCGTGGCCGAGCGGTACTCGGGATGCTCTTCCGGCGTCAGGCCGAACGAGAAATCCTCATTCGGCTCGGGAACCATGAGCGTGTGGAACATGCGGTCCCAAACGGACAGCATCAGCCCGAAGTTCTTGTCGTAGTGCTTGGGTTTCGTGCTGTGGTGCAGCTGGTGCCAATGCGGGCACAAGACCACCGCGTTGACCACCTTGCCGAACGAAATCTTGTAATGCGTGTGGCGGACGAGATCCAGCATCAGGATGTTCCGCAGCACATAGATGTTCAGCCCGAATATCGTCACCTCTGCCGGCTCGAGCAGGAAGAACAGCCAGATGCCATAGATCGGCCCGGTGATCAGGGCATCCCACACGTGGTTCATGAAGTCGTCGAGCGGATGGATCCTGTCCTTGGTGATGCCCACCATGACTTCCGCGGAGTGGTGGACCTTGTGGATTTCCCAGAGTATGGGAATCCGGTGCTGCATGTTGTGGTAGACGTAGTACGAGAAGTCGTAGGCGACAAACATCGTGAAGCTGAACGCGATCAGCAACGGGAAGCTTGCCGGGCCGGACGGCGGCGGAACGTCGGGCAGCACGTAGGCAAGGGCATTGTGGACCAGCACCCCGAACGTGGCTGCCGAGATCACGGCCGGTATGGCCATCGCGGCGTTGAAGACTTTTCGGCTGATCCAAAACAGCGCGTCGGCGCGCGCCGATGGGTGGGTCAGCGTGCCCGGCGGAATGGCATGGTCGCGAAACCCCCGCCATGTCCGAGGCAAGCCGCTGACATAGTAGCTGACGACCATCGAGCAAATGGCTGTCAACCAGAGCAGCAGGACCGCAGCAAGATACTCGCCCGTCAACTTCCCCCAGACGGTGTGAACGAAACTCATAGTTAACAGCATTCCATCTCTGTTCGACTACGTTCGATTTTTGTCGGGGTTTTCATGACGTTTAGGCCCGAGGAGCATACCCGCATGATCACGATTGTGCAAGGGTTTTGGCCGCTGGGGAACGGTTTGGGCGCTTCGCTGTGCTGCACTTGCAACCGCCGCGGTTCAGGCCTGCGCGGTTGCGCTCAGGCCCGCACCCGAACTGGCGAACGCTTTGACGGGGAACAGCCCCGTCGAGCGTACGGTGCCGCCATGTTGGCCTGCTGCCCCGGCAAGCACTCGTTGCTCATGAACGGCATTGCGACAATGGCCACAGGCCGAGCGCCGCCGACCGTATCATCGCCTCGGCCGGCATGTGGACGCCGTGCAGCAAAGCCAGAACAAGGATCGTCACCGCGGCGAGCCGTCCAAGCCGCAGCCCGGACGGCGGCGCGCCCGCAAAGCGCTCGGCCGCCATGGCGCCGCACACCCCGACCACGCCCCCGACGGCAACCTCCAGGCCCGTATGCGCGCCCAGCGCCACCCGGGACGCCCCGATCGTCAGCGTGACCAGAAGCGCGCAGGCCAGGCTCCAACGGCCATGCCCGGTGGCCAAGCGCGTCGCCACGGCCAGCAAGCCGCCGTAGATCGCCGCGCCCGCCGCGGTGTGCCCGCTCGGGCTTTGGATGGGGCTGCCCGGCAAAAGGTGGCCGCACGCCAGGAAAGCGAGCTTGAACACCAGCATGGAAACCAGCGTTCCCGCCACGGCCGCCGCCCACGCCACGGCACCGCGCCGCCAGCCCGCAAGGAGGAAGACCAGCATGATGCCCGCCGCCAGCGGCAGCAGCACGGCTTGGTCGCCGAAATCGGTCACGAACTGCGCGCTCTGCATGGGTGCGTTCACCCCGGGCACGGGCGGCGGATACGCGAAGCGTCGTCTATGTGCATGGGTTCTGCGCTACGTTTGGTTTTCGATCTGCAAGCAGGGCGCCGCGTTTGGACAGGCCGGGGCTGGCCCGGCCATGTATCCAGCGTTTAATGGTTTCCAGCCGTTTAATCCATCTCTTTGCTTGGGGCACCCTTGGCTGCACCCGAAACCACCCTGCTCCCGTTCGGGAGACGGTTGGCCGGACGGCGCCGCCGGTGGCTGCCCGCTCAAAGCACGGCGAGCATCCCGCCGTCCACGTAGATGATCTGGCCGTTGACGTAGTCCGACGCGGCAGACGCCAGGAACACGGCGGCGCCGACCAGCTCCTCCGGCCGGCCCCAGCGGCGGGACGGCGTGCGGCCCTTCACCCAAGCGTCAAAGGCCGGGTCGTCCACCAGGGCCTGGTTCATGTCGGTCAGCATGTAGCCCGGCCCGATGGCGTTGGCCTGGATGCCGTGCTGCGCCCATTCCGCCGCCATGGCCCGGGTCAGCATCTTGATGCCGCCCTTGGCCACCGTGTAGGGCGCAATCGTCGCGCGGGCCACCTCGCTGAGCAGCGAGCCGATGTTGACGATCTTGCCGCGCCCGCGCGGGATCATGCGCCGGGCCGCCTCGCGCCCGACCACGAAGGCGCTGGTCAGGTTGGCCTCGATGACCCGGCGCCAGTCGGCCGTGGCCAGGTCCACCATCGGGCGGCGCAGTTGGATGCCGGCGTTGTTCACCAGGATGTCCACCGCGACGCCCTGCGCGTCCAGCGTTGCAAACGCCGCGGCCACCGCCGCCTCGTTTGTCACGTCGAAGCGGGCCTCGTGCGCGGTGAAGCCCCGCCCGCGCATCGCCGCCGCGGCCTCCGCGAGCCGGCCGGGGTCGGCGCCGTTCAGCACCACGGCCGCGCCCGCCTCGGCCAGCCCTTCCGCCATGGCGCGTCCCAGCCCGCGCGAGGACCCCGTCACAAGGGCCGTCCGGCCCGTCAGGTCGAAAAGTCCGGCGGGCATCGGCGTTTCCTTCAGATGCGTGGATGGCGAACGGCGAGGTCGGGCCGCTCAACTATGGTAAGGAGCAGCCCGGCCCCAACCCGCGGCATTCTTCCCGGCGTCGGCATAGGCTCAAGCCGCAATACCGGTCGGCACACCAGCCCGCAACCGTCCACCGAGCAGCGACCAAACCGGCGGGAACGCGACCCCGCCGCCGCCGTCACGCCGCGTCCACGGCTGCCCCAGGTGAGAAAGGCTCCGAAACCGCCAAACTCTTGGCAGGACCTACGGTGGCGAACAGCATGTTCAGCCCTTCCGCCAGCGTGGGGTGGGCCAGGATGCCGTCGCGCAGCGCCGTGAACGGCAGCCCGCCCAGCATCGCCACCTGCACCACCGCCATCACCTCGCCCGCCTGCGCGCCCAGCATGGCGAAGCCGAGGATGCGGTCGTCATCCGCCGCGACCAGCGCCTTCATGAAGCCCTGGCACTCCCACAAGGTGCGGGCGCGCGGGACCACGCCCATCGGGATTTTTGCCAGCCGGTAGGCCACGCCCGCCTGATGGGCCTCGGTTTCGCTGAGGCCCACCCGGGCGAACTCCGGCTCGATGAACACGCAGGAAGGGACCATCCGCCCGGCCGTCGTGCGCGTGCCGCCGGTGATGCCGCTTTTGGCGACGCGGTAGTCGTCCAGCGACACGTGGGTGAACATCGGGCTGCCGGCGACCTCGCCCATCGCCCAGATGCCCGGCGCCGAGGTTTGCAGCCGCTCGTCCACCCGGATGAACCCGCGGGCGTCCAGCTCGACGCCTGCCAGCTCCAGCCCGATCCCGCCCGTCATCGGCTGCCGGCCCGCCGCCACCAGCAGATGGGTGCCGGTGAACGACAGCCCGTCGTCCAGGCGCACCGTCACGCCCGCGCCGGACGTGCCGGCCACCGCGGCGACGCGCGCACCGAGCGCGAGCTCGATGCCGTCATCCGCGAACCGGGCCTGGATGGCTGCCGCCACGTCGCTGTCTTCCCGCGCGGCGAGCTGCCCGCCGCGCTCGATCACCACGACCTCGCTGCCCAGGTGCCGGAAGGCCTGCGACAGCTCCAAGCCGACATAGCCGCCCCCGATCACCAGCAGCCGGGCCGGCAGCACGTCAAGGGTCAACGCCTCGACATGGGTGAGCGGCGCCGCTTCGCGCAGGCCCGGGATGGGCGGGATGGCGGCGCGTTTACCCGCCGCGGCGTGGTCCATGGCCAGCATCTTGCCAGCCTTGCCGCCGCCGAAGACGAGAATGTCGTAAGCCTTAACGTCCTTCATGGCTGCCTCTGGATGCGGGCACGGCACGGCTCTGCATCGTTGCAGCGTCCGGACCGAGACCCGACGCGACGACCTGCTCGCAGGCGTCGTTGAGGTCCTGTCCGAAGTTGGCAAGCGCCGGGTTGCCATGGCGCGCGAAGGTGGCCGCTGAGTCGGTCCAGCGGAGGTGGAGGCTTGGAGGTATGGGCTTCTCCTTTCGATGGACCAGGACGCGCCGTGCCCGTCAAAGGCCCAGGTCCGACAGGCCGGGATGATCGGCAGGCCGCGGGCGGCTGCGGTCCCAATGGTATTTCCGCTCGGCTTCGCTGATCGGCAGGTCGTTGATCGAGGCGTGGCGTGCCCGCATCAGGCCGTGCTCGTCGAACTCCCAGTTCTCGTTGCCGTAGGAGCGGAACCAGCGGCCGGACTCGTCGTGGCATTCATAGGCGAAGCGGACGGCGATCCGGTTCTCGGTGAATGCCCAAAGCTCCTTGATCAGGCGGTAGTCCAGCTCGCGCGCCCATTTCCGGGTCAGGAAGCCGATGATCGCCGGGCGGCCGTGCAGGAACTCGCTGCGGTTCCGCCACCGGCTGTCGCTCGTGTAGGCGAGGGCCACGCGCTGCGGGTCGCAGGTGTTCCACGCGTCCTCGGCGGCCCGGACCTTGAGGACCGCGGTTTCGCGGCTGAACGGGGGAACAGGCGGGCGGCTTTCGGCCATGATGCTCTCCTTTGAGCGCGATGCCCGGTGTCACGCGGACCGCCTCGAAGCGGGTGGGAACGCAGTCGCGTCCGCGCTTGTTCGCTGCGCGACGCGAACAGCACCCTAAGTCACGAAACCGAGCAACTCCGCATTCACGCGGTCCTTCAGCGTCGTGCACATCCCGTACGGTGCGCCGTAATCTTACAGCACCGAAGCAAGGCACGGCCAAACACCGGCAGCACTCCGTGGGCAGGCCCCCAGCCATAACTGGGCTGCCGCTTGGCAACGGCGGGGCTTCGGGTATTGCTGGCACCGAGAAGACGGCGGCGCAGGCCGGCCCCCGCGGCGCGCCGCGGGCTTTGCAGGATATGACCGACCATGCTCCTCACCCTCGCGATCCTGCTGGCGACGGCGGTCCTCCTGGTGCCACTGTCGCGCCGGCTGGGCTTCGGCAGCGTGCTGGGATACCTCGCGGGCGGCGCGCTGATCGGGCCATCGGGCCTGCGCCTCATCACCGATGTCGATGAGATCGCCGGCGTGTCGGAACTCGGCGTCGTCATGCTGCTGTTCCTGATCGGCCTGGAGGTCCGGCCGCAGCGGCTGTGGGTCATGCGGCGCGCGGTGTTCGTCCTGGGACCCGCGCAGGTGGCCGTCACCGCCGCGGTGCTCGCCGCCGCCGCGCATGGGACGGGTCTGCCCTGGCCGGCGGCGGTGGTCATCGGCGCGGGCATCGCCTTGTCCTCCACGGCCATCGTGCTGCCGATGCTGGCCGAGCGCGACCTGCTCGGCACCCCGTCGGGCCGGGACACGTTTGCGGTGCTGCTGTTCCAGGACCTCGCCT
>CALMAB010000730.1:428-2230 GCA_937858325.1 uncultured Acetobacteraceae bacterium | reverse complement strand
CCCGTGGCGTTCGGCGCCAGCATCTCCTGCCAATCCCAGTAGGAGCGCGGCATCCCGCCCGCCTTCGCCGCCGCCAGCGCCTTGGGGGACACCGCGTTGAAGCTCAGGCCCGGCGGCAGCATCAGCCCCTTCTGCGAGCCGGACACCGTGACGTCCACGCCCCAAGCGTCGTGCCGGTATTCCATCGAGCCGAGCGACGAGATCGTATCGACCATGAACAGCGCCGGATGGTCCGCCCGGTCGATGGCGGCGCGGATGTCGGCGATGCGGCTGGTGACGCCGGTGGAGGTTTCGTTGTGCACCACCATGACCGCGCGGATGCCGCGGTCCGGGTCGGCGCGCAGCCGGGCTTCCACGTCCGCAGGATCGACGCCGCGGCGCCAATCGCCGGGCACCCAATCGACCTGCAAGCCGAACCGCCCGGCCATCGCGCGCCACAGCGTCGCGAACTGCCCGGTCTCAACCATCAGCACCCGGTCGCCGTGGTTCAGCGTGTTCACGATGGCCGCTTCCCACGCGCCGGTGCCGGAGGCCGGGAAGATGACCACCGGCCCCGCCGTGCCGAACACCGCCTGGCAGCCCGCCAGCACGGCGCGGCCCAGCCGGCCGAACTCGGGGCCGCGGTGGTCGATGGTGGGTCGGTCGATGGCGCGCAGGATGCGGTCGGGCACGTTGCTCGGCCCCGGGATCTGCAGGAAGTGCCGCCCGCTTTTGAACGCGCCGCTTTCGGATGCCATGACGTGCCTCGGACGTGGACGCGACAGGGTGCTTGCACCTCCCGCGGGGCGGTGGCAAGCCCTGAGGTGGGCGGGGCGCACGCCCGAGACGGCGTGAGGAGTTGGGATGTCCGATTACAAGCTGCATTACTTCCCGGAGTCCGGGAACAGCTACAAGCTGGCGCTCATGCTGACCCTGTGCGGGCAGAGCTTCGAGCCGGTCTGGACCGATTTCGGCAGCGGAATCACCTTCACGGACGAATGGCGGCGAAACGTCAATGCCATGGGCGAGATCCCGGTGCTGGTGGAAGATGGCGTCGTCCTGACCCAGACCGCGCCCATCCTCCTTCGCTTGGCACAGAGATATGGGCGTTTTGGAGGATCAAGCGAAGGCGAGCGCCTCGAAATCCTGCGCTGGCTGTTCTGGGACAACCAGAAGCTCAGCGGCTTCATGGCGGCCTACCGCTACAGGCGGGCGTTCGTCGAGAACTCAAACCCGCACGTCTTGGCTTTCCTGAAAAGCCGTGTTGACGACTTCCTGAGAATACTGGAAGCGAGGCTCGCCGCGTCAGCATTCGTCGCCGGCGACCAGCCCACAATCGTGGACCTGTCAATGGTGGGCTACCTGAGCTACCCGCCGAATGAAAGTGGGTACCGCTTGGAGGAGACGCAGCCGGCGGTCCACGCCTGGCTGCAACGGGTCGCTGCCCTGCCGGGCTGGGCCGCTCCTTACGATCTTTTGCCGGGAAAGCGGCTGCGCTGCTTCGTTTGACGCCGCACCACGCGTCAAGACGACCAGTTCTCGCGGAAGTCGATGTGCAGGGACAGCCCGCCGTCCACGAACAGGGTCTGCCCCGTGATGTAGGCCGCGTCCGCCGAGGCCAGGAACGCGAAGCAGGCCGCGATCTCCGACGCTTCCGCGCTGCGCCCGATGGGGATGTGCCGCTCGACCACGCCGCGCGCCGCCGGGTCGTCGGCCCAGGCGGCGTTGATCGGGGTGAGGGTCGCGCCCGGCGCCACCGCGTTGACGCGGATGCCGCGGCCCGCGAACTCCAAGGCCAGGGTGCGCGTCACGTTGCCCATGGC
>CALMAB010000730.1:0-418 GCA_937858325.1 uncultured Acetobacteraceae bacterium | reverse complement strand
GGCGCCCTTGCTGGCGGAATAGCCGATGTAGCCGGGCTTCGGCACCACCTCGTGCAGCGAGGAGTTGTTCAGCACCACGCCGCGCCCTTGCGTCAGGAAGTGCCGGATCGCGGCGCGGGCGCACAGCACGGCGCCGCGCAGGTTGACCGCCAGCACGCGGTCGAAGTCGGCGATGTCCAGCGCCTCGCTGGGACTGGGAATCTGCATCCCGGCGTTGTTCACCAGCACGTCCAGCCCGCCCAGCCCGGCGATGGCCGCCGCCACGAAGCGTTCCACCGCGGCCTCGTCCGCCACCGCGGCGTCCAGCGTGTACACCAGCGCGATGGCCGAGCGGCGGCGCGCGTCGTGGCCACGGCGGGCGACGGCGTGTTCGCCCAGCGCCGTTTCGGACCAGCCGAGGCGCCGGGCCAGGGCAGCG
>CALMAB010000729.1 GCA_937858325.1 uncultured Acetobacteraceae bacterium | reverse complement strand
CTGCTGAAGCCGCATCCGCCCCGGCCACCCGCAATCCCCGCCCTGCCCATCGCAACCTCATTCCGAGACGGACCTTTACCAGGAATGGGCCACGATCACCTGAACGCCGGCCTGTTCCAGCGCGGCGGCGATTTCGGGCGGCGGCGCGGCGTCGGTCACGAGGTATTCCACATCGGCGAACCCGGTCACGTGCGCGAAGGCGGCGACCTGGAACTTGCTGCTGTCGGCCAGGACAATGGTCCGTCGCGCGACCTCGACCATGCTCGACGACAGCGCCGCCTCTTCGAGCCGGGCGATCGAGAATCCGTCGGTGGACATGCCGGTGACGCCGATCACTGCGGTGTCGGCGCTGATGCGGGCCGTTGAGGGAAAGCCGATCGCGCCGATCGTGACCTGCGGGCTGCTCCAGTAGGTGCCGCCCAAGACGTAGATCGCCCGCATGGCGTGGTCCGGCAGCGCCGGCGGGATGCGCAGGTTGTTGGTGACGACCATCAGCTCCCGCCGCTCCTGCAACTCCGCGGCGAAGTAGTAGGTTGTCGAACCGCCATTGATGATCAGGGTCTCGCCGTCGCGGATCAGCGCGCTGGCGGCCCGGCCGATGCAGATTTTTGCGTCGGCGTTCGCATCCATGCGCTGGGTCAGCGAGACCTCGCGCATGACCAAGCTGTCGCTCGGGATCGCGCCGCCATGGGTGCGCACCAGCAGCCCGCGCTGTTCCAGCAACTGAAGGTCCCGGCGGATCGTGTCGCGCGATACGCCGAGCCGCGTCACCAGCTCCGTTACCGTCATCTGCCCGTGTTCCCGCACCAGGGCGGCCAGCCTGCTCTGCCGCCGCGCGGGCAGGGCGTTGGCACCGGTGTCGTTGGCCGGGTCGGGGCGGGGCAGGGTCATCTCCGCATCATGCCAGCCCGAGCTTGGGGAGCGCCACCCCAAACCGCGCAGCATTGTGCGTTTTTTTGCAGAAATCTGCGCTTGACTGAGCGTTTTTACGCCTTATCGTGCTGCGCATGGGAAGCTGCACCTGGCACGACCGTTATGCAAACCTGATCGCAAACCTTGGCGAGTATGGCGCGCATGGCCGTTGGACCTTCTGTGGGCTTGGCGCCTGTGTGGACGCGGTGCTGTCGGCGCATGACGCGGTTGGCGTCCTCCTTGCCTCGCCCGAGCTCCCGGCGCGGATGCTCGGTCAGGCGCTGGCGCAGCGTGCAGGCACCGGCGTCGGCGGCGAGATGCGCGTGCGGTGGGATGCCGGGCCGGCCTGGCTCGACGGCGTCCTGCCGCCACGCAAGGCCATGGGCGGCACCGGCCCGCACGCCGCCCGGGTATTGACGCTCCTGGGGGCGCCGGCGCTGCTGGCGCTGGGCCATCGCGATGCCGAACAGATGGCGTGCGTTGATGGCGACATCTGCCTGGCACAGCACGGCCGGCCGACACCCGCGCGGGACATCGCGCCGCACGGCGTGCCGCGACCCAAGATATACATCTTCGAGTTCACCGCCGGCCGCCCGGTCGGCAGCACCGTGGCGCCGCGCTCCTCGCGCATCATCGTTCGTTTCAGCGATCCAGGGCTGGAGGACGACCAGGAATTCGAGGCGCTCAGCGCGGCACTGGCCACCGATGCGGGAGCGGGAGTGCTGTCAGGCTTCAGCGGTGTTGGCGACGCTGGCTTGGACCAGGCCGTTTCGCGGGCACAGCCCTTGGGGCTGCGCTGGCGTGCCGCAGGTGTTCCGGTCGTGCACCTCGAAATGGCCGGCTACGACACGCCCGATCTGCGGGACCGCACGATGGCCGGGCTGCGCGGCAGCTTCAACTCCATAGGCTTCAGCCAATCCGAGTATCGGGCGTTCGTGCCCGGCGGCGCGCCTGAGACGTCCAGCATCGTGGCAACGGCCGAGCGGCTGGGCGTTGACCGGCTGTGCATCCACGCGGACACCTGGGCGCTTGCCGCCACCCGCCATGACCCGGACCACGAGCGGTCGGCGTTGATGATGGGCTGCCTGCTCGCGGGCACGCGCGCGGCCCTCGGCCGGCCGGCGCGGCCAACAGGGCTTGACCCGGCTGTCCTGTTCGAGGCGCCGCCGCAGGAGGCGCAGGACGGGCCGTGGACCACCGTGGCGTGCGCGGCGCCTTATTTGCCGCAGCCCGTGACGACGCTCGGGCTTGGCGACACGTTCATGGCCGGGTGCCTGCTGGTACTGGGTCAACCGCACCGTCCCGAGGCGGGCCGAACCCGCCGCGCGGCGTAGCTTGGGCTGAGAACACCAAACAACACCTGCAAGGGGAAACAGATGGCTTGGACAGGACGGCTCAACCTGGCTTTGGCGGCGGCGCTGGCGAGCGGCGTGGCCGCCGGCGCGCGGGCGGACACCACGGTGACGGTCGCGACCGTGAACAACAACGACATGATCGTCATGCAGCGGCTGTCGTCCGAGTTCGAGCGGGACAACCCCGGCGTCCACGTGCGCTGGGTGACGCTGGAGGAGAACGTGCTGCGCCAGCGGCTGACCGTCGACATCTCCACGAACTCGGGCCAGTTCGACGTGCTGACCATCGGGCTGTTCGAGGCGCCGATGTGGGGACAAAGCGGCTGGCTCGTGCCGTTCAGCAACCCGCCGGCCGGATACGACATGGACGACGTGCTGAAGTCGGTGCGGGACGGCCTGTCCTACGGCGGCCAGCAGTACGCCCTGCCGTTCTATGCCGAAAGCCAGATGACCTTCTACCGCAAGGACCTGTTCGACAAGGCCGGGCTGTCCATGCCGGAGCAGCCCACCTGGCTGCAGGTGGGCGAGTTCGCGAAGAAGCTGCACGACCCGGAGCACGGCATCTACGGCATGTGCCTGCGCGGCAAGCCCGGGTGGGGGGAGAACACGGGCCAGATCGGCCCGGTGGTGAACTCCTACGGCGGGCGCTGGTTCGACATGGACTGGAGGCCGCAGCTCCTGACCGAGCCTTGGAAGAAGGGGGTCGGCCTTTATGTCGACCTGCTGCGCCAGTACGGGCCGCCCGGGGCGTCGTCGAACGGCTACAACGAGACGCTGGCGCTGTTCACCAACGGCAACTGCGCGATGTGGGTCGATGCGACGGTCGCGGCCAGCACCCTGAGCGACGCCAAGCAGAACAAGGCGGCGGGCAAGGTCGCCTACGCCAATCCGCCTTATGGGACCGTGGACAAGGGCAACCATTACCTTTGGTCCTGGGCGCTTGCGGTGCCGAAGTCGTCCAAGGTGCAGGCGGACGCCAAGAAGTTCGTGTACTGGGCGACGTCGAAGCGCTACATCGACCTCGTCGCCAAGACGGAGGGCGTGACCGCCGTGCCGCCGGGCACGCGGACCTCGACCTATGAGAACCCTGAGTACCTGCGCGCGGCGCCGTTCGCCAAGCTGCCGCTGGAGAACATCAAGACCGCGGACATGGACCACCCCACCGTGGAACCGGTGCCCTACCGCGGCATCTCCTTCGTGGCGATCCCGGAGTTCCAGGGGATCGGGACCCGGGTGGGCCAGGAGGTCGCGGCGGCGATCTCCGGACAGAAAACGGTCGATGCGGCCCTCGCCTCGGCGCAGGCGAGCGTCGAGCAGGCCATGCGCAAGGGCGGCTACCTGAAGAACTGAAGGCAGCCGGGGACGGGCAATCCGCCCCCGCGCTTTCGTGGGAGCACGGCATGTATTCCGAGAAGTTCCGGCTGGACGGCAAGACGGCGTTCATCACCGGCGGCGGGCGCGGCATCGGGCTGTGCGCCGCCCAGGCACTCGCGGAGGCTGGGGCACGGGTCGTCATCTCCGATGTGCAGCCGGACGTGCTGGACGCGGGCCGGGCCGAGCTGGCCGGGCGGGGCCATGCGGTCGAGGCCGTGGCGCTGGACGTGACCCGCCCGGACGACGTGACGCGGGTGGCGGACGACCTCAATGCCCGATACGGCGCC
Source organism: uncultured Acetobacteraceae bacterium (assembly GCA_937858325.1). GTDB lineage: Bacteria > Pseudomonadota > Alphaproteobacteria > Acetobacterales > Acetobacteraceae > CAHJXG01. The sequence goes on along the minus strand of CALMAB010000729.1, from coordinate 6,553 downwards.
ATCGACGTGCTGGTCGCCAATGCCGGCATCGCCTGGCCGGACACCGGGGGCGAGGAGATGCCCGACGCGGCGTGGCTCAAGGTCGTCGATGTGGACCTGAACGGGGTGTTCTGGTGCTGCCGCGGCTTCGGCCGGCACATGCTGGACCGGCGGCACGGCGCGGTGGTGACGGTCGGCTCCATGTCGGGCCTGATCTCCAACCGGCCGCAGCGCCAGGCGCACTACAACGCGGCCAAGGCGGGCGTGCACCACCTCACCCGGTCGCTTGCCGGCGAATGGGCGGCGCGCGGCGTGCGGGTGAACGCCGTCGCCCCCGGCTACATCGACACGGCGATGTCCGGCCCCGCGCTGCGGCAGGAGGTTGGCCAGGGCTGGCTGCGCGACACGCCGATGGGGCGCGCCGGGCGTCCGGAGGAGGTCGCGTCGGTGATCCTGTTCCTGGCCAGCGAGGCGTCGAGCCTGCTGACCGGCTCCGTCGTGGTGGCCGACGCCGGATTCACCGTCTGGTGATCCGGCGGCTTGGCCCGGTCGGCGGATGCATTCGAGAAAAACAGTGGGAAAGCAGGATCGATGAAGCGTCTTGATGAAAAGCTGGACCGGATCCGTTCCGGCCGTTACTCGAAACCCGACTTCATCATCGCCGACGCCAAGGACGGCGACATGGGTTCGGGCTGCACCACGCCGGCGCCCTTGCGCAACAGGGACGGCTCACCTGCAGCGGGTCCACGCCGCCTGCGCACCTACCTCGACCAGATCGCTGCCGTCGTGAAGCAGGACATCGTGGACATCATGCTGCTGTCGGCCTCCAACCTGGAGCGCATGGTCGATGAAGGCGTGTTCCGCGACAGCGCCGTCCAGCCCGCCATACGCGCCAACGAGGCAACGGATTGCTGGGGAGGACTGCGCGGCGGCAAGTACGCGCACCACGCGTCGCGCAACTTCCGAACGGCAAAGCTTTCGCGCGTCATGCACGGCACGACACGCCCCACGCTGGGGGCGTCGATCACCGGCACCGACCTTGGCCTTTATTCTGTCACGTTCAACAACGACCTGGACGCGGACATGGCGTCGCTTCAAGCCTTCGCCGAGTTCCGCGACGAGGCGGCGGAGAACGGCTTCCGCTACTTCCTGGAAGTGTTCAACCCGAACGCGCCCCGCAACCTTGACCCGGCGGACGTGCCGAAGTTCGTCAATGACCACATCCTGCGCGCGCTCGCCGGCGTCATGCGCGCGGACCGCCCGCAGTTCCTGAAGATGCCGTTCAACGGACCCGCAGCCATGGAAGAGTTGGCCGCCTATGATCCGTCGCTGATCGTAGGCGTCCTGGGCGGCGGGGCCGGCACCACGCGCGACACGTTCGAGCTTCTGCACCAGGCGGAGAGGTACGGCGCGCGCCTTGCGCTGTTCGGCCGCAAGATCAACCTGGCCGACTCACCGCTCGACATCGTGAGGTTCATGCGTGAGGTCGCCAGCGGCAACGTTTCTCCAGAAGAGGCCGTGGAAGCCTACCACGGACGGCTGCAGACGCTGAACATAAAGCCCAGCCGTCCCTTGGCGGAGGACAATGTCATCACCGAGGCAGTGCTGAAGCAGCATTAGCTGTCCGGCATCGTGGGTGAGACGGCGGGTTGGGTCTGACGCAGGATGCGTGAGACGGACGGCGCGGCGGTGCGGCCCGGTTGCTGGGGGCCATGCCGAAAACCGTCGGTTTCCTTGTGCCCCGGCTGATCGGGCAACGCATCCAGTGCCGGACGGTGTGAGGCTTTGGTGCGCATCATCGCTATGGCCCGTGTTGGACCACGGCCCATCCGACCGGGTGCCGGCGGTGTTCCGAAGCCTTGTGGCTAAGTCGTGTCACTGGCCCGGATCGATGGTGTCCGCCCGCAATCGACGGGCGCCACGGTCGCCGCACTGGAAGCGGCGGGGCTGGTCCAGGGCAGGCAGGACCCGGACGATGGCCGGCAGGTCCTGGTGTCCCTCGCGCCGGCCTGCCTGGACATGGTGCGCGCCGGCCGCGACGCGCGGGAGGACTGGCTGCTGCACGCCATCCAGTCACGTCTCACCCCCGGCGAGCAGCAGGAGCTGGCCCGCGCGGTCCGCCTCCTCGCGCGCCTCGCCGGTTAGCTGCCTGCACGGAAACTTAGGAGGCCGCCGATGACGCTCACCGCCCTCGACCCCAGGACCGCCCTTGTCGTGATCGACTTGCAGAAGGGCATCGCCTCGCTCCCTGCCGCCCACCCTGTTGCGGGGATCGTGGAGCGCACGAACGCGCTGGCCGAAGCGTTCCGCCGCCACGGCCTGCCTGTCGTTATCGTCACCGTCGGCGGCCCGCCGTCTGGCCGGGTGGAACGGGCGAGCAACGTCGCGCAGCTTCCCGACGGTTGGACCGATCCCATCGCCGAGTTGAGCGTGCAGCCGGATGACCACAGGGTGGTGAAGCGCACATGGGGCGCGTTCACCAACACCGGCCTTGAGACCCACCTGAAAGCGTCGGACGTCACGCAAGTCGTGGTCGTAGGCGTGGCCACCAGCCTCGGCGTGGAGTCAACGGCCCGCCATGCGCGCGAGCTGGGGTTCAACGTCACGCTTGCCACGGATGCCATGACGGATCCGAGCCCCGAAGCCCACGACAACAGCATCCTGCGCATCTTCCCGCGCCTGGGCGAGACCGGGACGGCCCGGGAGATCATCGCCTTTCTGGACCAACGGGGCGCTTGATGGACGGCGGCGACCGCCCGGACGCGGCATGAGGCTCGGGCCGGCCACGGCCGCCACCGGTGCCGGCCGCGACCCTGCTGACGACCGCATCGACCCGCACGTCTGGCCGGCGGCCGCCGTCGCGGTCGTCGGGCCGTTCATGACGCAGTTGGACTCGACGGTCGTGCACGTGTCGCTGTCGGCCAGCCACGCGCTCTGGCTGCGCAGATACCAATCGGTCGCTTGCAGCGCTCGTTTCAGCTTGCGGACGGGCTCGCGCTCGGGGGCAGGCAGGAGGGTGCGCAGGCGCTTGAGGGTAAGCCGGGCATCCCTGGCCTTGCCGTGCCAGGCCCGCCAGCGCAGGCGCTCGGCCTCGGCCTGTTGCTGACCCGGTGCATCGGCGGGCAAGGCTTCCGCCACGTGCTTGGCGTGCTGCAGGCGCATCGCGGGATGGAACCAGTCAAGACTGGGCGGACCCGTGACACCGGCCCCTTGCCTCGCCCCTTGTCGTCATTGCGAGCCGCCTTGGCGACGCGGCAATCCATGTGTGGACGGCTCCCTGCTTGCAAGTTGCTGGCTGCAGATACTTGGGGCAGATCGCTTGTGTCCATGTGTCCGGCCTGTTTGCGCGGCGGTTCGGCCGCTAGCCAAGATGGTTTCCGCGACGTGAGTTCCAAACAGGGGAGCGGCCTCGACCGGCCACTGGATTGCGCGGAGTGTCCCTCGTCCCGGATCGATCGATCCCACCATCTGCTCCTTTTCTTGCAAGCTCCGGCCCCGGCGGGACGTGGGCCGGTTTGCCCGCGCCCGCCGATTTCCTCAGGCAGCGGCCGGCATCGCCGACGCGCCATGCGCCCGGTCGTAGGCTTCGCCGCTCGCCAGCAGCTTCCACGCGACGCGCGCGGTTTTGTTGGCCAGCGCCACCGCGGCGAGCTTAGGGCACTTGCGCGCCAGCAGCCCGTCAAGCCACGGCGACTTGTGCGGTCCGTTGCCGATGCGGGCGTGCCGGATGACGGAGGTCGCGCCGACCACCAGCAGGCTGCGCAGCGTCTCGTCGCCCGCGCGCGTGATCCCACCCAGCCGCTGCCTGCCCGCGGTTGAGTGGTCCTTGGGCGTCAGGCCGAGCCAGGCGGCGAAGTCTCATCCCGAGCGGACAGCATGGGGGTCGGGGGTCTTCATGGTCAGCAGGGTGGCCGTGATGGGGCCGATGCCGGGAACCGCTGCGAGCCGGCGCGACGTCGCACTGGCCCGGTGCCACCCCATCAGCCGCTTGTCGGCCACGGCGAGCCGCGCCTCGAGCTGGGTCAACTCGGCAGCCAGCTCGGCAAACAACTCGCGCACCAGTTGGGGCAGCGTGGCGTCAGCCTGCACGTCGGCCAGCAGCGGCGCGACCCGCGCCGGGCTGGTCGGCGCCACCAGGCCGAACTCGGCCGCGTCCGGCGAACCTCCCGGTTCGACGTGCCCGCGGATGGTGCTGGCCAGCCGGGTGCGCTCACGCACCAGCCGGTCACGCATGGTGGCCAGCATCAGCGTCGCCTGCTGGTCTGCGGTCTTGACGGGCACAAAACGCATGGTCGGCCGGCTGGCGGCCTCGCACAGCGCTTCGGCGTCGGCCGCGTCGTTTTTGCCGCTCTTGACATACGGTTTGGCGAGTTGCGGCGCGATCAGCCGCACCGTGTGCCCCATAGCCGTCAACACCCGTGCTCAGTGGTGCGACGCCCCGCACGCTTCCAGCGCCACCATCGCGGGCGGCAGTTTGGTGAAGAACGCGATCATGGCAGATCGGGTGAGCTTTTTGCGCAGCACCGGCTGCTCGGCAGCGTTCACGCCGTGCAACTGGAAGAAACGCTTCGACGTGTCCATGCCAATGCGGGTCATCTCGTTCACGGACGGCTCCTTTCTGATGAGACCTCAACAGCCTCATCCCGGCACACAGATGCCGTTCAGGGGCCGTCCACCCCAACAGGGGCCAGGCGCCGTGCTGGCGGCCCCTCGATCGCCGCGTTGCTGCGCTCCTCCAATGACGCAAAAACGGTGGGTGCAAAGGGCCGCTTGTATAACACCGGCCGCGGCCAGGGTGCCGCGCAGGCCCGGGCAGCCGTCGGCGAACGCGGTCAGCGCCGCGGTGTCGGTGCCAGCGTTCGCAACAGCGCCGAACACCTGCCGGCCGCCGCTTCCGGGTGCCTCGGAATTGCCGGCGCGCACCTCCAGATGCCGCTCGCCCCCGTGGCGGCTGCGGATGAAAGCGGCGTCCAAGCTGAGCGCGACCGCCGGTGCCGGCACTGCCGACACCGGGGCCGGCTCGGGCGTCCCAGCGGCAGCATGGCGCAGCTACTCGCCAAGCTGGAGCGTGCGGCCACGCAGGGCCTCGTGGCTCGTCCCGGTTGAAACCGGCAGCAGGCGGGCCAGCACGCCAGCGGCGACCCGGTCGGTCACCAGCGCGGACAGGTGCGCCTGCAGCCGATCCAGCGCCGGGGTGGAGCGGCAAAGCGCTGGCCAGCTGCGTCCTGCCTTGCTGCGCCCATGGCCCGGGCAACGGAACAGCGTCGCGACCTGGCGCGACTGCCAGTCCTTGGTGCGGCAGCGCGCCCCGCAACCCGAGCACGCCGGCCGCAGCGCCGCATGATCGCGGGCCTGCACGGCAATGACGGCTTACCGGATACGGGCCGGCAGCTGCTTGGCCTCGCGCAGCGCCAGGCCCAGGTTAGCAATGCCATGAAGGCCGCGCGCGGCCGGCTGATCTCCATCAGGTCGATGCTGCGTCCCCGAGTGTCGGCGCCCGTCTCGACCAGCAGCAGTATCAACCCCATTCACGCTATCCCAGCCGGTCTCGGCCGAACTGGTCATGCCGTTCCCATCACCATCTCCCAGCCTCTGGGTGACTCTCTCACGACCATCGCCCCCAGCAACGCCCGGGGGGTGGTTCCGCCACGCAGGCTACCCGCCAAACTGAACCGCAACCCACTTCAGCGGCGCCGTGAACGGACGGGCAGCCCCGAATTCGCAACGGTATCTGGCCGTTTAACAGAATGGTACAGCGCTCAGCTTCCCGATGCAAGGCAAGATGGATGGCACGAGCAGGCCCTTTCAGCCATTGTCCGGCGCATCCCACCTGCCCGTGCGCTCGGTTGTCGGCGCATAGCCCCGGAACGCCCAGCGCACCGCCAGGGCGCCGGGACGGCGCCAGCCGGCCGTCACCCGCACGCGCCACAGCCGCTCGGCTCCGGCAAAACCGCTCGCAGCCCTGCCGTCCCAGTCCAGCTCGGCCCGTCCCTGCAGGTGCAGCAGGCCACCGCTTGCAAAATCCACGAACAGCAGGCCTGCCCGCGGGTCCAGCAGCAGGTTGCCCAGGGTGTTGAAGTAGCGGTTGCCCCGGAAGTCCGGGATGGTCAGCACGTCCCCGTCCACCCGGACGAAGCCGGGCCGGCCGCCGCGGTGCGACATGTCCAGCCCGCCCGCGTCGCCGCCGTCCGCGCCGCTGCCCGAGGCCATGAAGAACGTGTCCGCGCCCGCGATCAGCGCGCGTGCCTGCAAGTCCAGTCCGTCAAGGCGCTCGGCGGCTCCGGCCCGGTCCGGCGCCCGCACACCCTCGACCTCGCGCGCCTGGATGTATTGCGGGCAGTTGCCGAAGCTCTGCCGCACGCCGAAGGTGAACCCGTGCCCGTCCACCGCGAGCACGGTGCCGTTGGCGCGGTTGCGCCGGCGCGTGCCCAGGTCGATGCCGAGCAGCCCGACCGGGCCGCCCGGCCAGCGCCGTCGCCACCGGCCAGCCCGCCTCGTCCGCCACGGCGGCGAACAGGACGGGGAGCTGGGCGAAGAACAACCGGTGCTGGTCGGCCATCCGGTCCCGGATGGG
>CALMAB010000728.1 GCA_937858325.1 uncultured Acetobacteraceae bacterium | reverse complement strand
AACTCCCGGCTGTGGCGCCCGGACTCGTTCAGGGACATCGGCACGTTCTCCTCATCGGGGAACCGTCCGAATCTACCTGTCTCGCTTCAGGAGGCCACTCCACGTGAGCCAGGGTTGGCGGACACATTCCGGGCGCCTGGTCCCGGGTCGTTTGCCGGACAGCCTGGCGGATCTCCGATGTCAGCGAGAGCAACCCATCTGTCTCCGCCCTGTTCGGCCCACCCCCTCACATTGCTGCCGCCAAACACCATGCGACGGATCATTGGCGACGCCAGTCCCGCGCTGAGTCCAGGTGCAAGCGGCGATCACGTTGCCTTGAATCCACCGCCTTTCGGCCCCGCCGCGCCCGAGATCTGAACCGCCTCGATCTGCCCGTGCAACTCGAGCGCTTCTATCCCCTTGCCGTGCGTCGTCAGGCCGTCATTGATGACCAACTCGCGCATGGATCCGCCTGGCTTGATGCTCAGGGCGACCGCAGCGAGCCTCATGACCACCCCTCGGGCGAGGGAAGCGCCTAGGCCCCCGAATGTTTCGACGCCGCTCCTGACCAGCACACGCCCGATCGGCACGGCGATCTGGAGGCCCACGGCGCCATCGCCCCGCGTCACGACCCGCTCGAACGTCACCTGCCGAACCGTGCCGTCGAGGCTTTGAGCGCTGCTCGCCGCGCCTCCGTCGATCTCGGCCGAATCCTCCTTGACTTCGCCGCAGTTGAAACCGCACGCGCCGAGCCCGTGCGTCTCGAGCAGCGCGTCGATGGTCAGGGTGCCGAGTTCGCCGAGGTTGACGAAGCCGATGCCATTCGGGCCGTAGGAGGTGACCTTGCCTTGAGCATGCCACCTCTCCACCCGCCCCCAATTGTCGAGCACCATGTCATTGGCGCCAAAGGTGTTCACCGGGCCGAGGTTGCGGACCTCATCGATCCCGGTGCCCTGGAGCACGAAGACGCCGCCGGCGATCCGGTCCGCGGTGCCGGGCGAGATGCCGCCGTCGCTGAAGATTTCGCCTGTCTCCAGCAGGCTTATCGATACCGGGCCGCCCTCGTGCGTGCCTCCGACGAGAACGCCGCTTCCCCGGACGGGAAGTTCTGCACGACCTGCCAAGATGCCCCGCAGCTCTGCGCTGACGCGCCGATCCCGTGACGTTTGCCGGTTCCACAAGGTGAAGGCGCCAGGGATCACCTCCACGCCGAAGCTGGACGGCCGGTCCTCGAAGGCGCGCGCGTCCGCTTCGACGACGTGCACGTTTCGCGCCTCGACATGTCCGCCGAACGCAGCTCCTTCGGCAATCAGCCGGACGCACCCCGTGGTTTTCAAGTGGGTCAGCGCGAGGCGGCCGAAGCCTGCAGCGCTCGCGTCGTTGAAGAGCGCACGACGGTCGGGATCGGTCCGGAGCTCGATGCCATCGACGGTATTATCCGCCGTCAGGACGACCCCGTCCTGTCCTGGGTCGAACTGGATGGACGCTCCCGACACGCCTTGGAGCTTTTGCCCGGGCTTCAGCCGCAATGACGGGGCGCCTTCGAGAGCACCCCTTACCTCGATGGCAGCGTTGTCGGCTGCCTGCGCCGCCTCGACGAGTTCCGCGGTCGTCGTCGCCACGCGAAGGGTCCCGCTCATTGCGCTGTTCCCGCGCTGGTGGAAGCGGCTCCTCCCGCGGTCGGTGCAAGGACGAGCGGGTTCGAGCTTTCGACGCGTTGGCATGGAGCCGACATGGCAATCTCCCTGGTGTCTCCCTTGAGTGGGTCACGAGTCGGTTCGCTTGCCATTGTCGGACTCCTTGATGGTTCATCCCTGTGCCTGTGGCCACCGGCGCGGCCGGCAGCCGTCCCATCGTCACCGCGCCGGGGTGGTGACGGAAAACGCGTAGCGCGCGATCCTCCACTCGCCGCCGAGCTTTTGCAGGATGAACAGCTCCTGGTTCGCTTCCGGGACGGTCTGACCGTTCGCGAGCAGCTTGACGGTGCCAGCGGAGGTGCTGCGGAGGAACGCCCAATCGGGAGCGACCTGCCGGACCTCGGCGACCGTGAAGCGGATGTCGAGCGTGATGGCCTGGGTCATGACGGCATAAGCGGCGCGCACCGCGTCGATGCCGACGCTGGGCGGGCTGTTCTGCGGCATGAACACCGCGTCGGGCGTGTACAGCGCGATGACCGCGTCCGTGTCGGACCGGTTGGCTGCGTCCTGGTACCGGCTGATCACGGCGGCGACCGCATCGGTGTCTGCGTTCATGGTGTTCACTCCAGGTGGGAAAGCTCGGGACTCGGTTTCGCGGACGATGCCGCTGCGCGCGCTGTCATGCCGCCATCCCGCGCAGGCAGCCGCGGCTGATGTCGCCGACCGCCTGCGTGCCGGCCAGCAGCATGGTGTGGTGCAGTTCGTCGCGCAGGCGCTCCAGCACGGCCGCCACGCCTGCCGCGCCGCCGACCGCGGCGCCGAACAGGATCGGCCGGGCCGTCGCCACCGCCGTCGCGCCCAACGCCAGGGCGCGGAACACATCGACGCCGCGTCGTATGCCGCCGTCGAGCAGCACCGGGACGCTGCCGCCTACCGCGTCCACGACCTCCGACAGCACGGAAACGCTGGCCGGCACGCCGTCGATCTGCCGGCCGCCGTGGTTAGACACCTGGACCGCGGCCGCCCCGGCAGAAACCGCGTCCCGGGCGTCGCTCCCCCGCATGATCCCCTTCACCACCACGGGCAGGCCCGTCAGGGACCCGATGGTGCCGATGTCGTCCAGCGTCAGCGCGGTCCTTTGGTCCAGGAAGTTGCCCCGGCCGCCGTCGCGCGGGTCGTTGTTGCCGAACGTCATCCCCGGCGGGAACGGCATGCCGAGCCGGACGAAGTGGTCGCTCATGCCGGGTCCGAGCGCGTCTGCGGTGAGCACGATAGCCGTGTAGCCGGCGTTCTTCGCCCGCAGCAGGATGTCCCGCGTCACCCCTGTGTCGCTGTTCACGTAGGACTGGAACCACTTGGGGCCGGTCGTCGCCTGAGCGATCGCCTCCAAGGGCAAGGTGGACGCGCCGGAAGCGGTGTAGAGCGCCCCGGCCCGTCCTGCCCCGCCCGCGGTCGCGGCCTCCGCCGTGGGGTGGACGAACAGGTGGACGCCGCTCGGGGCGACCAGGATCGGGTAGGGCAGGTCGTGCCCGAGCAGCCGCACGCCGAGCGACACGGACGCCCCGTCCACGCCGCGCAGGCGGCGCGGGACGATGGGAAAGTCGTTGAACGCCCGCCGGTTCTCGCCCAGCGTCCACCCGTCGCCGCTGCCTTCGGCCACGAACGCCCAGGCCGCTTCGGACATGATGCCGCGCGCCTGCGCCTCGACGTCAGCCAGGCTGACGACGCTCATCGCCCTTTCCTCGCCAGGGGACCGGCCGCCTTGCGCAAAAGCCGGCGGACCGGCGGCCATCAGAAGACCTGCGGCGCCGAACAACGAACGTCGTGATGCTTGCATGATCCAGTCCCCATCGTGATTGACAAGCCGACGGCATGGCCGTCCCGGACACTCGCTCGCGCTGCAAAACCGGAAAGCGTCGCCCCGGGCGCTGGAAGAAGGGCGCGCTTCGGCACGCCCTCATGCCGCCTGCTCGCCCGGCTTCTCCGCCAGCATCTCGCGCACCAGCGGGATCACCCGGGTCCCGAACAGCTCGATGCTCCGCACCATCCGCTCGTGCGGCAACTGCCCCACGCTGTATTTCAGGTCGAAGCGCGACAGCCCCAGCGCCCGCGCCGTGTCCGCGATCCGGCGCGCCACCGTGCCGGGCGATCCCACATAGAGCGACCCCCGCGCCGCTTCCCGCTCGAAGTCCTCACGGCGCATCGGCGGCCAGCCGCGCTCGGCGCCGATCTTCGCGTTCTGCCGCTGGTGGTGCGGCCACAGCTCCTCCAGCGCCTGCTCGTCCGTGTCCGCCACGTGCCCGGGCGAATGCACGCCGACGGGCTGCACCGGCTGCCCCAAGTGTTCGTAAGCCCGGCGGTGCAGCTCCACGAAGGGCCTGAACCGCGCCGGGTCGCCGCCGATGATCGCCAGCACCAGCGGCAGGCCGTAGCTGGCCGCCCGCATCACCGACTGCGGGCTGCCGCCCACGCCCACCCATGCCCGCAGAGCGCCGTGCTCGACGGGCGGGAACACCGCCTGCTCCTGCAACGGCGCGCGCACCGTTCCCTGCCACGTCACCGCCCCGCCTCGGCGCAGCAGCGCGAACAGCTCCAGCTTCTCCTCGAACAGGCGCTCGTAATCCGCCAGCGCGTAGCCGAACAGCGGAAACGACTCCGTGAACGACCCACGGCCGAGGATGACCTCTGCCCGCCCGCCCGACACGGCGTCGAGCGTCGAGAAGCGCTGGAACAAGCGCACCGGGTCGTCCGAGCTGAGCACGGTCACGGCCGTCCCCAGCCGGATGCGTGCCGTCCGCGCCGCAACTGCGGCCAGCACGATCTCCGGCGAGGACACGGCATAGTCCGCCCGGTGGTGCTCGCCCACGCCGAAGGCGTCCACGCCGGCCTGGTCGGCCACCACGCCCTCCGCGACCACGTTGCGGATCACCTGCGCATGCGGCAAGGGCGCGCCATCTGCGCCCGCGGTGACGTCACCGAACGTGTCGAGGCCGAGTTCAAGCGGCTGGTCCATGGCGTCCTGTCCCTTCAATGGCCGTTTCCCAAACCTTTGGCCTGTGCCGCTGCATCCTTCGGCACGGTGCGTCGGCCGGGTGCAGGTCGCCGGTGAGGAAGGCCGACCACCTTTCCACCTCCGCGGCCGGTTCCGCCGCCCGCTGGTCCAGCAGGATACAAAATGGGCATCGATTGGTGCTCCTGGGTGGTTGGGCGCGCTGCGCTCACATCGTCTCGAACCCACCCCCGGCGGGGCCGAAACCGCCGGTCACTGCCAGCTCCTCGACGGCGCCGTGCATCTCCTAGCGCGTCGATCCGCTCCCCGTGCGCGACCAGCCCGCCTGCGACCTCGATCCTGCGCGCTGAGCCTCCGGGCTTCACGCTGAGCGCCGTTGCCGGCAACCTGGTCACGACGCCCTTGGCCAGCGAAGCGCCCACGCCGCCCCAGGTCTCCAGGCCGCGCCGGACCACGATGGTGCCGACGAACACGCCGCCGCCGCGCACCGGCGCCCCCGCACGCCCGGCGGAAATCCCCGTCAGGTCCGCCGTGATCCGCGCGGCAGGATCCGCCTGCCGGTGCCACAGCATGAAGGCGCCCGGGATCACGCAGCTTCGAGGGGACGATGGACACTTCGAAGAACGCCTCGCCGCGCACCTTGCCGTTCTCGGTCGAGAGGACATCGACCAAGGCTTCGGTGTTGCGCTCAAAGGCGTCGGCCATCTGGTGCAGCACCTTGGCCCGCAGATGCCGGTCGCGCGGCCAGGCGCTCGTCTCGAAGCTTTGCCTCGCGGCGGCGATGGCGCTCCTCGCGGTCCCGAGTCCGGCGTCGGCGTAGGTGCCGATCGGCTCGTAGGTGGCCGGGTTGATCGAGGTTCCGACCTGATCGGAATCGACCCAGGCCCCGCCAACCCAGTTCAGCGCGTGGCGGCTGATGCCATTCATCGGTTTCGCTCCTGGTTGGGCGGGTCAAGAGATCAGCGACGCGATGTGCTCCGCGACCGCGATGGTCGTGACGTTGGTCGCCACCGAGATCGCGTCGGGGAAGATCGAGGCGTCGATGACGCGCAGGTCCCGCACGCCGTGGACACGGCCTTCCAGGTCCACCACAGATTTCGGGTCCCGCTCCATCCCCATCGGCGCCGACGAGGTCGGGTGGTGGTAGGTGTCGAGCGTGGCGTTGATCGACGCCTGGATGGCCTCGTCCGTTTCGGCTCCGGGACCCGGCGCCAGCTCGGCCTCGATCAGGTCGGCGAGGGGGACGGTGCGGCCGATCCGGCGCGAAAGCCGCACGCCCTCCAACAGCCGGGCACGGTCCAGCGGGTCGGCCAGGAAGTTCAGGTCGATCCGCGGCGCCGCGCGCGGGTCGGGGCTGTCGAGCCAGATCCTGCCGACGGAGCGCGGGCGCGTGAGCGCGACGGCGAGGACGAAGCCGACGCCCGTGGGGCTGCGCTCATGCGGGAACAGGTGCGTGGCCGTGACGTGCAGGTCGAGGTCGCCCTCGGCCGCGGTGCTGCTGCGGGTCCAGAGCTTCGCGCCGATCACCGGCGACTGCCGCCCGATGAGGGCGGGCCTCGCCGCATAGGCGTTGTAGTAGAACGGGTGGTCCTTGAGGCTGCGGC
>CALMAB010000727.1 GCA_937858325.1 uncultured Acetobacteraceae bacterium | reverse complement strand
CTGCGTGTCGGTGCCCCCGGCCCGGTCGTCGCGCGGGGCCACTGCGGCCCAGCGCGGGCCGAGTTCGGTCGGGACTGCGGCGGCCGGCGCCTGCTCCGGCCGTTCCGTGATAAAGGCGTCCATGGCTTGCTCCTGTCGATGTCTCATGTCGCGGAGGCAATCTGGCGCACCGGGCCGCACCGGGCACTCCGGACCTTGCGGTCGAATTGGAAAAGGCGACCTGCCGCGCCCGTCCGAGCCGGGCCACCAGCGGCCCGTGCCCAGAACCTACCCGAGCCGTGTCCGCGTCGCGCACCCCGTCCGGGGTTCGGCAACCTCGGCTCGCGCGAAGGAGTGCTGCGTGCGCGTCCCCGACGTGTACGTTGGCTCGCCGGCTCCGGCCTGCCTGGCTCCACGGTGGGCCGGCACATGGGCGTCATGGAGCGGAGGATCGGTTGCCCGTACGGCGCGTTGTCAGGATGCCCCTGCCAGAACGGATGCCTGCGCCTCCGCACTCCCCACGGCTGATCCGAACAACGGCAACCCGGCATATCCATGCGCCGGCGCCTCGAAGGTCGACACCGTCACGCCGACCAGCCTGATTCCCTTCTCGGGCGGGAAAACCGAGCGGATGAGATCAAGGCTCGCCTGCCGAAGCTGCGCGTGGCGGGTCACAGCACTCGGGTAGCTGCGGCTTCGGGTGACCTGCTGGAAGTCCGCAAACTTCACCTTCACCGTCACGGTCCGGCCGAATGCCCGCGCGCCCTCGCACCAGGCCCACACCTCGTCCGCCATCCGCAGCACGCCCGCCTCGATCTCGGCGGCCTCCGCGAGGTCGCGGTCGAAGGTGGTCTCCGACCCCGACGACTTGCGCGTGCGGTCAGGATCGACGGGCCGGTCGTCTTCGCCCCGCGCGATCGCGTAGTACCAGCCGGCGGCCTTGCCGAAGTGCTGCTGCAGGAACGCCATCGACCTTGCCCGCAGGTCGGCGCCGGTCTCGATGCCGAGCGCCTGCATCTTCCTGGCCGTCACCGGGCCGACGCCGTGGAAGCGGGCGACGGGCAGCGCCTCCACCCAAGCTGCGCCCATGCCGGGCGTCACCGCGAACTGGCCGTTGGGCTTGCGGTGGCCCGAGGCGAGCTTGGCCAGGAACTTGTTGTATGAGACCCCGGCCGAGGCGGTCAGGCCGGTTTCCTCCAGAATGCGGGCGCGGATCTCCCGGGCGGTCGCCCAGGCTGTCGGCAGGCCCCGCAGGTTCTCCGTGACGTCGAGATACGCCTCGTCGAGCGAGAGCGGCTGGATGAGCGAGGTGTAGTCGGCGAAGATGCCGTGGACCTGCCGGGACACCGCCCGGTAAACGTCGAAGCGCGGCTTGACGAAGATGAGCTCGGGGCACCGGCGAAGGGCTGTGACCGACGGCAGCGCCGACCGGACGCCGAACCGGCGCGCCTCGTAGCTGGCAGCGGCCAAGACGCCTCGGGCAGCCGGGTAACCTACCGCCACCGGCCGGCCGCGGAGGGCGGGGTCGTCCCGCTGCTCCACGGACGCGAAGAAGGCGTCCATGTCGACGTGTATGACCTTGCGCGCCGGTTCGCAATCCATCGCCGGCATCATAGAGCAAACGGAACGAGCCGTGAACGACAAAGGCTGGCCTAGGCACCACGCCCTCCGCTTTGGGGCCGTTCTTCTGCACCGCGCGAGCACCGGCGATGGTCCGGGCAGCCGTGGCGCGCTAGGGTTCGTCCGCGTTTGGAGTTGCGCTGCCTCATGGAACACCCTCCGCTGCCTCCCGACGGCGTCGCCTGGCCCCGCGCCACGCCGGAGAAGGAGGGGTTCGATGCGGTCCGGCTTGCGGCCGCGGTCGCCTTCGCGGAAGCGCATGAGACCCCGTGGCAACGGGACCTGCGCGCGCAGCTGGAGGCCGGCAACTTCGAGCCGCCGCCGGACAACGAGGTCATCGGCCCTGTCAGCCCGCGAGGCGGCCCCAACGGGCTGCTGCTGCGGCATGGCAAGATGGTCGCGTCGTGGGACGACACGCGCCGGGTCGACATGACGTTCAGCGTCGCCAAGAGCTACCTGTCGATCTTGGCCGGGATTGCGGTCGCGGACGGGCTGATCGCCGACCTTGACGAGCCGATCGGCCGGACCGTCCATGACGGCTGCTTCGAGGGGGCGCACAACGGCGCGATCACCTGGCGGCAGATGCTGCAGCTGACGTCGGAATGGGAGGGCAGCCTGTTCGGCAAGTCCGAGCAGATCGACCGCAACCGCAGCCTGGCCAGCGAGGCGGCAGGGCGGCCCGCCGGGGCGAAGGGTGCTGCGCGTCCCTTGCAGGCGCCGGGCACGTTCTGGGAGTATAACGACGTCCGGGTGAACCGGCTCAGCCTGGCGCTGCTGCGGCGTTTCGGCCGCGCGCTGCCTCAGGTGTTCGCGGAGCGCGTCATGCGGCCGATCGGGGCGTCCGGCGAGTGGCGCTGGGAGGGCTACCGGACCTCGTTCGTGGAGGTCGGCGGCCGGCAGGTGCAGTCCGTGTCCGGTGGCGGGCATTGGGGTGGCGGGGTGTTCATCCACGCGGAGGACCAGGCCCGGATCGGGCAGCTGATGCTGAACCGCGGCTGGTGGGGCTGGACGCACATCCTTTCCGAGAGCTGGGTTGCGGCCTCCGTCGCGCCTTGCCCGCTCAACCCGCGCTACGGCCTGTTCTGGTGGCTGAACAGCGACGGCAGCTACCAGCCTTCCGCACCCCGCGACAGCGTCTTCGCCGTCGGCGCAGGCGGCAACGTCACCTGGATCGATCCCAGCCATGGCTTGGTTGCGGTGCTGCGCTGGATCGACAGCACAAAGCTCGACGCCTGGATCGGTCGCATCCTGGCGGCGCTGGTAGATTGAAGGGCGTGCGAAAAGTGACCGAGGAAGTCTGCCTGTCGCGGCCAATCACTCTCAAAACCGCCGGGCCGCGCCGGCCAGTCTTATCCGGTCGACCACGACGGGGAGGCCGTCCGTTGATCGAGAAAAGCACGCCCCCGCGTGGCCACCCGCTGTGACCACGCTGCCAGCCGCTTGCTAGAGGCCTTCGACAAGTGGGCGAAGCGCCGCCATGCGCTCGCCCAGGAACTCCACCAGGACGCGAACCCGGGGCACGTGCCGGAGGTCCGCGTGCGTCAACAGCCACAGGTCGGTGGCCAGCGAGGCCACGGGCGGCCCCAGCCTGACCAGGGCCGGATGGCGATCCCCGGCGAAGCACGGCAGGAAGCCGACGCCGACGCCGGCCTCGATGCCTGCCACCACCCCGCCCACGGTGTCGAACCGGCACGCGATGCGGCCTTCAGAAACGTTGCCGCGGAGGTGGGATGCCGCCGCAAGGCCGGCCAAGGCGTCGCCGAACCCAACCTACGGCGTATCAAGGGCGAAAAGATCGATGTCACCGGCCATGCTCCCGGGCATCCCGGCCGGCGCGTAGGCAGCCCAGGCGATCCGCGCGACCTTGCGCCCCACCAGGGTCTCCGGCGGGGAGGAGGTGGCGCGGATCGCCACGTCGGCATCCCGGCGGGACAGGTTCAGCGCGGTGTTCCCGGTCACCAGGTCAAGCCGGACCTCGGGGCACGCGCGCTTGAACGCGGCGAGCAAGGGCAGCAGCAGGTCGAACAGCAGGGCGTCGCTGGTGGCGATCCGCACCTCCCCGGCCGGGCTGGGCGACTGGCCGGCCACCCGACGCAGCACGGCCGTGATGTCCTCGTCCACCCGGGACGCGAGGGCCGCGATCTCCACGCCCGCCGCGGTCAGCGCGTAGCCGCTGCGGTGTCGTTCGAAGATTATGGTCCCCAGTGCCGCCTCGACCTGCCGCAGCTGCCGGAACACCGTCGAATGGTCCAGGCCCAGGCGCACCGCCGCCGCCGGCAAGGTGCGCGCCTCGGCGATGGTGTTGATCAGTCGGAAGTCGTCCCACGCCAAGGAGCGCGCGACGGTCAGCGGCGTGCGTTTCGCGTCCGCATTGCCGCCCCCGTTCGTGCCGAATGGGTCCGCAGCAACGAAAAACGGCATGGCCATGAGCACCATCACCACACGCGACGGCACGGAAATCTTCTACAAGGATTGGGGCCAGGGCCAGCCGGTCGTCTTCCATCATGGCTGGCCGCTTAGCGCGGACGACTGGGACGCGCAGATGATGTTCTTCCTGGACCAGGGCTACCGCGTGATCGCGCATGACCGGCGCGGCCACGGCCGCTCGACCCAGACGGCGACCGGCAACGACTTGGACACCTACGTCGCCGATGTTATCGAGCTGACCGACGCGCTCGACCTGCGCGACGCGGTCCATGTCGGCCACTCGACCGGCGGCGGCGAGGTGGCGCGCTACGTCGCGCAGGCCAAGCCGGGCCGGGTGGCCAAGGCGGCGCTGGTCAGCGCGGTGGCCCCGCTCATGGTCAAGACCGACGGCAACCCGGGCGGCACGCCGAGGGCGGTGTTCGACGAGGTCCGCCGCCAGACCGCGGCCAACCGCGCGCAGTTCTTCATCGACTTCACGCTGCCTTTCTATGGCTACAACCGCGACGGCGCCGAGGTGAAGGAGGGCGTGCGGCGCAACTGGTGGCGGCAAGGCATGATGGGCGGGGTCAAGGCGCAGTACGACTGCATCGCCGCCTTCTCGGAAACCGACTTCACCGAGGACCTGAAGCGGATCAAGGTGCCCACCCTCGTGATGCACGGCGAGGACGACCAGGTCGTGCCCTTTGCCGATGCCGGCGCGCTGTCGGCGAAGCTGATCCCGGGAGCGGTGCTGAAGTCCTACCCCGGCTATCCCCACGGCATGCCCGCCACGCACGCCGAACAGATCAACGCCGACCTGCTCGCGTTCATCAAGGGCTGACGAAGCGGCTGCGTGGAACGGACCGGCGCTCCACGCAGCCAGCCTCGATCCAACCGGCCGTCGAAAGGACAACCCGATGAGCGACAGGATCCCCATCCTCTATGGATCATACCGGTCCGACCGGCAGGGCATCCGCCTGGCCAACTACTTGGTCGATGCCTTTGCCGCACGCGGCGCCAGCCCTGAACTGATCGACGCGAAGGCACTCGACCTGCCGATCCTCGACCGGATGTATAAGGAACACCCGAAAGGTGCGGCACCGGCGGTGCTGGAAAGGCTGGCCGAGAAGATCCGCGCCGCCGACGCCTTCGTGTTCGTCGCCGGCGAGTACAACTGGGGCGTGCAGCCGGGCCTCAAGAACCTGACCGACCACTTCCTGGAGGAGTGGTTCTGGCGCCCGGCGGCAATCGCCAGCTACTCCGCGGGCCGGTTCGCTGGCGCGCGGGCCGGCCTGTCCTGGCACGGCATCCTATCGGAGATGGGCATGGTCGTTGTCTCGAGCACGTTCTCGGTCGGCCCGATTGGGCAGGCGCTCGACGCGGCCGGCCAGCCGACGGGCGAGAACGGCGCCGCGCTCGCCCGCGCGTTCCCCCGCTTCGCCGACGACCTCGCCTGGTGGACCGAGGCGGCGCG
>CALMAB010000726.1 GCA_937858325.1 uncultured Acetobacteraceae bacterium | reverse complement strand
AGGTTCATCGTGCCGGTCCAGGCGCCCTCCACCAGCTTGTGCAGGTAGCGGTCCTTTTGCGCAGGCGTGCCGCACAGGTGCAGCGCCTCGATGGCGCCGCGGGTCAGCAGCGGGCACAGGCCGAACGCCATGTTGGCCGCGTGCCACATCTCCTCCACCGCGGCCGAGACCACCGCAGGCAGGCCCTGGCCGCCATAGTCCGGGTCGCAGGACAGCGCGTTCCAGCCGCCGGCGACGTAGCGGGCATAAGCGTCGGCGAAGCCGTCCGGCATGTGCACGGTGCCGTTTTGCCATTGCGCGCCCTGCCGGTCGCCGGGCTGGTTGAGGGGGGCCAGCACGTCGCGGGCGAACTTTGCCGCCTCGTCCAGCACGGCGTCCACCAGGTCAGGCTCGATGCCCTCGCAGCCGGGCAATGCGGCAACGCGGTCCAGGCCGATCAGCTCGGTCAGCACGAACCGCATGTCGCGCAGCGGGGCGTTGTAAGCCATGGCTTGTCCTCTCGGCAGGCGTTCTGATCCCTGGCCGATGATGTGCGCAGCCCGGCGCGAATTACAAACTCTCGGGACGGGCATAGCGGCAGGGACCACGGGGTGGCCGAGGCCACGCGGGGCAACCTGCTCCGGGGCGGATCTCCTGCACTGGGGGTGCCGTCGATGATGAACACAGGTGTTCATAGCTTAAGCACAACGATCTACCCCGAAAGGTCTCGTTAACCAATAAAGGTCTAGTTCCTCGGCGCCCGTCGATTTATTTCGATGTCAAAGTCATTATGCCGCCCAGACGTTTTGGGAACTGCGGCGATGGCAATTGCGAAGTGGACGGCGGGGGGCAACAACTCCTGGTACGTCGGGGCGAACTGGTCAACCGGGTTGGTGCCGGGCGGCGCGGGCGCCGTGGGCGACAGCGCAACGGTTGACGCGCCGGGCTACTACACCGTCACGGTCGGCGGGGTGGCGGGCACAACCGTCGATACGGTGAACCTGAACTCCGCCACCGCGACGCTCGCCGTCGCGGCGCCGGGCCTCGCGGTGAAAACGGCGCTCAACCTGAACAGCGGCCGGCTGTTGCTGAACGGCACGCTGAAGGGCGGCGCCCTGGCGATGAACGGCGGCGTGATCATGCGCAACGACGCCGCCGCCCTGGACGGCGTGCGCGTGGTGGGCACGCTCGACCTTTCGACCCCCTACAACTACAACGGGCTGACCCTGCTGAACTACGGCCAGCTCACGCTGCTGAACAACACGAGCTTCGTCGCAGGGGACGGCAAGTCGCCGGGCTTGATCCGGGTCGGCGGCTCGGCGCTGACTTTCGGCAACTCGGCGCTGTTCGACAACGCCGCCATCGACTTCCTCGCGGGCTACCGCACGGCCAGCTACCTGAACCTCGGAACCGACCTGGACGGCGTGGGCGAGACCGTCACCTTCGGCCAGCACGCCGTGCTTGACGTGGCGGCGAACACATCCGTCACGCTGGGCGGCAACGGCACGCTGGTCAATGGCGGCACCATCAACGTGGCGGGCACGCTGACCGTGGACTGGCAGGCGAACCTGGCCCAGGCTGCCCATTCCGGCACCGTGACGCTGCAATCCGGCGCCACGCTGGCCTTTGCGGCGCAGACCGTTTACGCCGGCACGATCGCATTCAACGGGGCAGGCGCCCAGCTCCAGTTCCAAAGCCCCGGCGCCGTGAGCGCGACGCTGCAGGATTTCCGGGCCGGCGACAGCATCGACCTGCAAGGCCTGACCTACGGCGGCGACGTCGCCCTCAGCTTCTTGGGCGGCGCGCTCCAGGTCAGCCAGGGCGGCGCCATGGTTGGCCGCTTCCAGCTCACCGGCGGACCGGCGTCGTACGGCGCCAACCAGTTCAGCCTCGCCGATGACGGCAATGGCGGCACGGTGCTGACGACGACGCACGTGCTGAACACCTACCCCGACTTCGACGCAGCCTATTACCTGGCGCACAACCCGGACGTCGCCAAGGCCGGCGTCGATCCGCTGCAGCATTACTTGACCTTCGGCTGGAAGGAGGGCCGCGACCCGGACGCATTCTTCAGCACGAACTGGTATTTGGCGCACAACCCGGACGTCGCCAAGGCCGGCGTCAATCCTTTGCTGCATTTCGAGTACAATGGCTGGCAAGAAGGGCGTGATCCCGGGCCGAACTTCAGCCTGAGCAAGTACTTGGCGGCCAATCCGGACGTGAAGGCGGCTGGGGTCGATCCGCTGCAGCAGTTCCTCACCGTGGGCCAGATGCAGGGCCGCGTCGCTTATGCGGTCGCGCCGGCGCAGCCGCCTGCGGTCGCCGCGGACCCGCTGGTGGACAGCGCGTGGTACCTGGCGCAGCACCCGGACGTGGCTGCGTCGGGGGAGGACGCCACCGCCAACTACCACCGGGTAGGCTGGAAGCTCGGCTACAACCCGGACCAGTTCTTCGACACGACTTACTACCTCAAGGCAAATCCGGACGTGGCCGCCGCCGGGGTTGATCCGCTGGCGCATTTCGAAGCCTTCGGCGTCAACGAGGGCCGCCAGCCGTCGCTCGCATTCAACGATGCCAAGTACCTGGCCGCCAATCCCGACGTGGCCGCAGCCAAGGTGAACCCGCTGGCGCACTACCTGACCTTCGGCCGAAACGAAGGGCGCATGGCGTTCATCAACGCGCCGCAGGCGACGGGCGCGCCCGACCTGCTGGTGAACCGCGCGTATTACTTCGCGCAGTTTGCCACAATCGTGCCGGCTGCCGCCGACGCCACTGCCAGCTACGACCAGACGGGATGGCGGGGTGGCCTGAACCCCGATGCGTTCTTCGACACCAACTACTACCTCGCCCACAATCCGGATGTCCGCGCTGCAGGCGTCAACCCGCTTAAGCATTACGAGATCTTCGGCTGGAAGGAGGGGCGTGATCCTTCGGCCGCTTTCTCTACCGGCAAGTACCTGGCCGCCTACGCGGACGTGCGGGCGGGCGGGGTCGATCCGCTGACCAGCTTCGTCGCGACCGGCCAGGCGCAAGGCCGGACCGCCTTCGCCGTTTGACGCCCGGCGCCCCCGCCCTGACCCGGCCATCGCCGGGTCAGGGCGGCGGCCCGGGAAAGCTGCTTTGTTTGAACCTGATGCCAGAGGGCGCCGTGATCTACAGTTTCCATACCATTCTTGTCTTGGGTCACATCCTGGCGCTGGCGCTGGGTCTGGGCAGCGCCCTGCTCGCCGATTGGATCGTGCTCCGAAAGCTTGCGTTCGGAACGGTCAGCCAAAGGGCGGCTGGCCAACTGATCGACTTGTCGCACGCCGTGTGTGCCGGGCTGGTGCTGATCTGGATCACCGGGGCGCTTCTGGTGACCGACAACGCCTTGAACGCACCGGCGTCGATCATGAACCAGAAGCTCTGGGCGAAGCTGGCAATCGTCACCGCCCTGACGCTCAACGCCGTGTTGCTGCACAAGATCGCGATGCCGATGGTGACGCGCCGGGTCGGACAGCCGCTGTTCGGGGCGGCCTTTGACCGGTTGGCGATGGCCTCGACGTTGCTCGGCGCCGTTTCCATGGTTTCCTGGGTGTTCTCCGCGTATCTTGGCGTCGCCCGGGAACTGAATGGGCGCGAGAACTTCGTGCCCATCTTTGTCAGCTACCTCGGCGCGCTGCTGCTGGCCTGGGCTTTGGCGTTGGTCCTGCTGTGGTCGATGCGGCAGCGCCGGACAAGCTCGGAGCCTTTTCCGTTCAGCGGAACGCCTGTCCAGAGTTCTTGAGGCCGCAACGTTTGGCTGGGCCGAGACTAGTAGTGGAACGGTAGGGGCTTGCCAGGGGCGGCACGGGGGCGCGTGCGGGGGAGCGGCGGCCCGGGCGGCAACGTCGGGGCC
>CALMAB010000725.1 GCA_937858325.1 uncultured Acetobacteraceae bacterium | reverse complement strand
GAGCATAACGGTCGGCCGCGCCTTCTATTCCGGCACGCAGGACGCGGCCCCGCACGACTGGCTGCAGCTCACCGGCGGCGCCATCGGCGAGGGCATCCCGATGGCGACCGGGGCGGCCATCGGGGCGCCGGGCCGCCGGGTGGTGGGGCTGCAGGCGGACGGCTCGGCGATGTACACGCTGCAGGGCCTGTGGACGCAGGCGCGGGAACGCTTGGACGTGACCACGGTGATCCTGTCCAACCGCAAGTACGCGATCCTGCTGGGCGAATACCAGGGCGTGGGCGCCAACCCCGGGCGCACCGCGCTGGACATGATGGACCTCGGCAACCCCGACCTCGACTGGGTGCGGCTCGCGACCGGCATGGGCGTCGAGGCGGGACGCGCCGACACGATGGAGGCGTTCGCCGACCTGTTCCAGGGGGCCAACGCCCGGCCCGGCCCGTTCGTGATCGAGCTGGTGGTCTGAAGGCGCGGCCCCGGGCTGGCCCGGGACCGCCGGCGGTCAACGCGAGTCGGGGGGAACCGCGGTGCTGCTCTTGGCCGGCGCCTGGTCGCCCTTGACCGGCGCCGGGTCGCCGTTGGCAGCCCCCGTGGCCGGGGTGTGGCTGTAGTCCAGGTAGGCCAGGCGCACCGCCCGGAACGGGTTGCCGGTCACCACGGTGGCCAGGATCACCGCGATCACCGCCGAGGCGACGATGGCCTGCGCCGTCGGGTTGAAGCGGGTGGCGTTGTTCTTGGGCAGGGTGTTGGGCTTCACGGCCATGGCGGTGCTCGCTTGCAAAGGGATGCGCGTATATAGGCCGAGCGGCGAATAGGACAAATAAAACTTGACTTGCCAAACCCCCGCCGCTACGTGCCCGTCCTCACTCGGAACGCGGGAGATTGCCGGCTGCCGTCATGGCCGCCGGCCATCGGCATGACCGCGGTCCTCCGCCAGGAGGCCAGCCATGGCTAAGAAGATCGTCGGCTACATCAAGTTGCAGATTCCGGCCGGGAAAGCCAACCCGTCCCCGCCCGTCGGCCCGGCGCTCGGTCAGCGCGGCTTGAACATCATGGCGTTCTGCAAGGAGTTCAACGCCGCGACGCAGGGCATGGAGCCGGGCACGCCGACCCCGGTGGTCATCACGGCCTTTGCCGACCGCACCTTCACCTTCATCACCAAGACCCCGCCCAACACCTACTTCCTGAAAAAGGCGGCCGGGATCACCAAGGGGACGACCACGCCCGGCAAGGGCGCCGCCGTCGGCCGGGTCACCACGTCGCAGCTGCGGGAGATCGCGGAAACCAAGATGAAGGACATGAACGCGAACGAGGTGGAGGCCGCGATGCGCATGCTGGCCGGCAGCGCCCGGTCCATGGGCCTCAGCGTGGTGGAGGGCTGACCATGGCCAGCAGCAGCAAGCGCCTCAAGGCAGGCTACGAGACGTTCGACCGCAGCAAGTCCTATGCGCTGGACGAGGCGATCCGGCTCGCCAAGGCCAACGCCCGGGCCAAGTTCGACGAGACCATCGAGTTCAGCATGAACCTCGGAATCGACCCGCGCCACGCGGACCAGATGGTGCGCGGCCTGCTCTCCTTGCCGAACGGCACGGGCAAGACGCTGCGGGTCGCGGTGTTCGCCCGCGGCGCCAAGGCGGAAGAGGCGCTGGCGGCCGGCGCCGACGTGGTGGGCGCGGACGACCTGGCGGAGAAGGTGCAGGCCGGGGAGTTCGGCTTTGACCGATGCATCGCGACGCCGGACATGATGGCGCTGGTCGGTCGCCTCGGCAAGATTTTGGGGCCGCGCGGCCTGATGCCGAACCCCAAGCTCGGCACGGTGACGATGGATGTGCGCGGCGCGGTGACGGCGGCGAAGTCCGGCCAGGTGGAGTTCCGCGCGGAAAAGGCCGGCATCGTCCACGCCGGGATCGGTAAGGCGAGCTTTGAGGAAGGCAAGCTGGTCGAGAACATCCGCGCCTTTGTTGACGCCATCCAGAAGGCGAAGCCCACCGGGGCCAAGGGCACCTACGTGCAGAAGGCGTCGGTCAGCTCCACCATGGGACCCGGCGTGCGCGTCGATGTGGCCAGCTTGTCGGCCTAAGCTCGTATAAAGAATTCGCCAGCTTCAGCCACAAACGGCTTTGCCGTTTCGGCGGGGCTGGTGGCTAGGGGCGGCGCGAGCCGTCCCGAACCTGTCCGAGACTGCACGTCGTCCCACCCGGGACAGTAAAGGGTTCAAGCCCGCGCGCAGGAGACGGGGAAGCCGAGATGATCCGGGGTGGGCACGCCCATCCCGGCCGATTGGCGGTTCCGGCTGAAAGGTCCACGGCGCGTCCACGCGCACGGGGTCCTGGACAGGGTGACGGCATGGCCGCCCGGCCATGCCAGGAACCCGTTCCGACGCGGTCCAAACGCGCCGGAGCCAAAAGGAGTTTATTGTATGGACCGTGCGGAGAAGCGGGAGTTCGTGGCCTCGCTCGGCCAGGTGTTCGCGGAAACGTCGATGGTCGTGGTGGCCCAGAACAAGGGCCTGTCCGTGGCCGAGGTGTCCGACCTGCGGCGCAAGATGCGGGCGTCGGGATCGACCTACAAGGTCGCCAAGAACCGGCTGGCCGTGCTCGCCCTGGACGGGACCCGGTTCGGCGGCATCAAGCCCATGCTGAAAGGCCCGACCGCGCTGGCGTGGTCGCAGGATCCGGTGGCGGTGGCGAAGACGGCCGTCGATTACGCCAAGACCAACGACAAGTTCATCGTGGTCGGCGGCGCGCTCGGCGCCCAGATGCTGGACGCGGACGGGATCAAGGCGCTGGCGGACCTGCCGTCGCTCGATGCGTTGCGGGCCAAGCTGGTGGGGCTGATCCAAGCGCCCGCCACGCGGGTCGCCGGCGTGCTCGCGGCGCCGGCCGGGCAGCTTGCCCGGGTGTTCGCGGCCTATGCCAAGAAGGACGAGGCGGACGCGGCCTGATCCCATCCGGGATCAGGCGCGCACGCAAAAGCTGATGTGAACGCAATGTCCGGCATCGGGCTTGCATGGAACCACCCAAGGGCTAGATAAGGAAGGTACGAAATGGCTGACATGGCAAGACTGGTGGACGAGCTGTCGTCGCTCACGGTGCTCGAAGCGGCAGAGCTGTCCAAGATGCTGGAGGAGAAGTGGGGCGTGTCCGCCGCGGCACCCGTTGCCGCCGCCGCGCCGTCCGGCCCGGCCGCTGTTGCCGCCCCGGTCGAGGAGCAGACGGAGTTCACCGTCGTGCTGGCAAAAGTCGGCGACAAGAAGATCAACGTCATCAAGGAAGTCCGGACGATCACGGGCCTCGGGCTGAAGGAGGCCAAGGACCTGGTCGAGGGCGCGCCGAAGCCGGTCAAGGAAGGCGTGAACAAGGATGAGGCCGAGAAGCTGAAGAAGCAGTTGGAAGAGCAGGGCGCTTCTGTCGAAGTTAAGTAGCCAAACGGACCCGGCGCCGATGCCAGCAACGGCGCCGGGCCATTGAGCGGGAAAGCGGGTGGAAACCAAGGTCGGTTTCCGCCCGCTCCTTTATTGCTGCACGTCGGGGCGTCCCGCCTCCAGTACACGGACGTGCCGAGGCGAGCGACGAAGTCCGGTGCGTGTGACGCCACCATCGGGCGTATAAAATCTCAGGTCAAGGACGGGCGATGAACGCGATCACCAAATCGTTCACGGGACAGAAGCGGATCCGCAAGAGCTTCGGGCGCATTCCCGAAGTGGCGCCGATGCCGAACCTGATCGACGTGCAGCGCGCTTCCTACGAGGCGTTCCTCCAGATGAACGTGTCGCCGGACAGCCGGACGCCCACGGGCCTGCAGGAAGTGTTCAAGTCGGTGTTCCCCATCGACGACTTCGCCGGGCGCGGCCGCCTGGAGTTCGTGCATTACGAGCTGGAAGAGCCGAAGTACGACGTGGAAGAGTGCATCCAGCGCGGCATGACCTTCGCCGCGCCGCTCAAGGTGATCCTGCGGTTGATCGTCTGGGACCTGGACGAGGACACCGGCGCGCGCTCCATCCGCGACATCAAGGAGCAGCCGGTTTACATGGGCGACATGCCGCTCATGACGGACAACGGCACTTTTGTCATCAACGGGACGGAGCGGGTCATTGTCAGCCAGATGCACCGCAGCCCCGGCGTGTTCTTCGACCACGACAAGGGCAAGACGCACAGCAGCGGCAAGTACCTGTTCACCGCCCGGGTGATCCCGTATCGCGGCTCCTGGCTCGATTTCGAGTTCGACAGCAAAGACTTGGTTTACGTCCGCATCGACCGCAAGCGCAAGCTGCCGGTGACGACGTTGCTCTACGCGCTGGAAGGCATGGCGACCGAGGCGCTGCGCGCGTCCCGGGAAGCCGCGGGCGAAACGCTCGACATCGGCGAAATCCGCGGCATGGATGCCGAGGAGATCCTCAACTACTTCTATGACCAGGTGGTGTTCACCCGCACGCCCAAGGGCTGGGCGCGCCCGTTCGAGGCGGACGCCTACCGCGGCATCACCTTGGCCGAGTCGCTGGTGGACGCCGACACGGGGGAGACCGTGGCGGAGGCGGGCAGCAAGCTGACCGCCCGCACCGCCCGCAAGATCGCCGAGAACACCCGCACCGTGCTGGTGGGCCGCGCCGACCTGCTGGGCCGCTTCGTCGCCGTCGATCTGGTGAACGAGGAAACCGGCGAAATCTTCGCCGAGGCCGGCGAAGAGCTGGCCGAGGCGCGGCTGTCCGCGCTGGAGGACGAGGGCATCGACCGGCTGCCGACGCTGGCCGTGGACCAGTCGAACGGCCCGTGGCTGCGCAACACGCTCGCGGTGGACAAGAACGGCAACCGCGACGACGCGCTGGTGGACATCTACCGCGTGATGCGCCCCGGCGAGCCGCCCACGCCGGAAACGGCGGAGGCGCTGTTCCGCGGCCTGTTCTTCGACGCCGACCGCTACGACCTGTCCGCCGTGGGCCGGGTGAAGATGAACATGCGCCTCGGCATGGACGCGGAGGACAGCGTCCGCGTGCTCCGCAAGGAGGACATCCTCAAGACCGTCAAGATCATGTGCGAGCTGAAGGACGGGCGCGGCACCATCGACGACATCGACAACCTCGGCAACCGCCGGGTGCGCTCGGTGGGCGAGCTGATGGAGAACCAGTATCGCGTGGGCCTGCTGCGCATGGAGCGGGCGATCCGCGAGCGCATGGGCAGCGTCGATATCGACACGGTGATGCCGCACGACCTGATCAACGCGAAGCCCGCGGCGGCCGCGGTGCGGGAGTTCTTCGGCTCCTCGCAGCTCAGCCAGTTCATGGACCAGACCAACCCGCTGTCGGAGGTGACGCACAAGCGCCGCCTGTCCGCGTTGGGACCGGGCGGTTTGACACGGGAACGGGCCGGGTTCGAGGTGCGCGACGTGCATCCGACGCACTACGGCCGCATCTGCCCCATCGAGACGCCGGAAGGGCCGAACATCGGCCTGATCAACAGCCTCGCCACCTACGCCAAGGTGAACAAGTATGGCTTCATCGAGACGCCATACCGCTTGGTGAAGGACGGCCAGGTGCAGGACGGTTGGAAGTACCTGTCCGCCATGGAGGAGGAGAAGCTCGTCGTGGCGCAGGCGGACGCGCCGACGGACACCTCGGGCAACTTCACCAACGAGCTGGTGTCGGTGCGGCGCCAGGGGGATTTCCGCCTGGTGAAGCCGTCCGACGTGACGGCGGTGGACGTGAGCCCCCGGCAGCTGGTGTCGGTGGCGGCGGCGCTGATCCCGTTCCTGGAGAACGACGACGCGAACCGTGCGCTGATGGGCTCCAACATGCAGCGCCAGGCGGTGCCGCTGATCCGCGCCGACGCGCCCCTGGTCGGTACGGGCATGGAGTCGGCGGTGGCCCGCGACAGCGGCGCCACCATCGTCGCGCGCCGGCCGGGCATCGTTGACCAGATCGACGGCGCCCGCATCGTGGTGCGCGCCACCGGCGACGACGGCACCACGCACGGCGTCGATATCTACCGGCTGCGCAAGTACATGCGGTCCAACCAGAGCACCTGCATCAACCAGCGCCCGCTGGTGCGCGTCGGCGACCGCGTGTCGAACGGCGACATCATCGCGGACGGGCCGAGCACGGAGCTGGGCGAGTTGGCGCTGGGGCGGAACGTGCTGGTCGCGTTCATGCCGTGGAACGGCTACAACTTCGAGGACAGCATCCTCATCAGCGAGCGCATCGCCCGGGACGACGTGTTCACCTCCATCCACATCGAGGAGTTCGAGGTGATGGCGCGGGACACCAAGCTCGGCCAGGAGGAGATCACCCGCGACATCCCGAACGTCGGCGAGGAGGCGCTGAAGAACCTGGACGAGGCCGGCATCGTGTATGTCGGGGCGGAGGTGAACCCCGGCGACATCCTGGTGGGCAAGGTGACGCCCAAGGGTGAAAGCCCGATGACCCCCGAGGAGAAGCTGCTGCGGGCGATCTTCGGCGAAAAGGCGTCGGACGTGCGCGACACCTCGCTCAAGCTGCCGCCGGGCGTCACCGGCACCATCGTCGATGTGCGGGTGTTCAGCCGCCGGGGCGTGGACAAGGATGAGCGCGCGATGGCCATCGAGCGTGCCGAGGTCGAGCGGCTGGCCAAGGACCGCGACGACGAGCGGGCGATCCAGGAGCGGTCCTTCCTCAACCGGATGCGGGAGAAGCTGCTGGGCCGCAAGGCGTCGGGCGGGTTCAAGGGCATCAAGGCCGGCACGCCCATCACCGAGGAGGTGCTGGCCGAGTTCCCCCGTGGCGCGTGGCGCAACATCGGGGTCGCCGACGACGCCGTGATGGCGGAGATCGAGACGCTGAAGCGCGAGTTCGACGCGGCGGTCCACGTCCTGCAGGCCCGCTTCGACGGCAAGGTGGAGAAGCTGCAGCGCGGCGACGAGCTGCCGCCCGGCGTGATGAAGATGGTCAAGGTGTTCGTCGCGGTGAAGCGCAAGCTGCAGCCCGGCGACAAGATGGCCGGCCGCCATGGCAACAAGGGCGTCGTGTCCCGCGTCACCCCGGTCGAGGACATGCCGTTCCTGGAGGACGGGACGCACGTGGATCTGGTGCTCAACCCGCTCGGCGTGCCGAGCCGGATGAACGTCGGGCAGATCCTTGAGACGCATCTCGGCTGGGCCTGCGCCACGCTGGGCAAGCAGGTGGGTGAACTGGTGGAGGAGTACCGCCGCACGGGGGCGCAGCGCGACGCGTTGCTCGACATGCTGCGGGACATCTATGGCGACGAGGTGTTCGAGGCGGAAATCCAGCCGATGAGCACGGAGCAGCTGCTGGAACTGTCGGAGAACCTGAGGAAGGGCATCCCCATCGCGACGCCGGTGTTCGACGGCGCGCGGATGTCCGACATCGAGGGGATGCTGACCAAGGCCGGGTTGCACACGTCCGGCCAGATGTATCTGACGGACGGGCGCACCGGGGAAACCTTCGAGCGCAAGGTGACGGTGGGCTACATCTACATGCTCAAGCTGCACCACCTGGTGGACGACAAGATCCACGCGCGCTCCATCGGGCCGTACAGCCTCGTCACCCAGCAGCCGCTGGGCGGCAAGGCGCAGTTCGGCGGCCAGCGCTTCGGCGAGATGGAGGTTTGGGCGCTGGAAGCCTACGGCGCGGCCTACACCTTGCAGGAGATGCTGACGGTGAAGTCGGACGACGTGTCCGGCCGCACCAAGGTCTATGAGGCCATCGTGCGCGAGCAGGACACCTTCGAGGCCGGCATCCCCGAAAGCTTCAACGTTTTGGTCAAGGAGCTGAAGTCGCTCGGCCTGAACGTGGACCTCGACACACGCCTTTCTTGACGACCAATCCCGCATCACCCGGCGGCCCCTTGCACCCACGGTGCAAGCGGGCCGGCCGCATTGGGGTCACTGACAGATGAACGAACTGATGAAGATCCTGGGTCAGGCCGGCTCGGCCATGACCTTCGACCAGATCAAAATTCAGATGGCCAGCCCGGAGCAAATCCGCAGCTGGTCCTACGGCGAGATCAAGAAGCCCGAGACCATCAACTACCGCACCTTCAAGCCGGAGCGGGACGGGCTGTTCTGCGCCCGCATCTTCGGGCCGATCAAGGACTACGAGTGCCTGTGCGGCAAGTACAAGCGCATGAAGTTCCGCGGCATCATCTGCGAGAAGTGCGGCGTGGAGGTAACGCTGGCCAAGGTGCGGCGCGAGCGCATGGGCCACATCGAGCTGGCCAGCCCGGTGGCGCACATCTGGTTCCTGAAGTCGCTGCCGAGCCGCATCGGGCTGATGGTCGATCTCACGCTCAAGGAGCTTGAGAAGATCCTGTACTTCGAAAGCTACGTGGTGCTGGAGCCGGGCCTGACCGATCTCAAGCTGCACCAGCTGCTGACCGAGGACCAACTGCTCGCCAAGCAGGACGAGTTCGGGGAGGACGCGTTCCGGGCCGGCATCGGCGCGGAAGCGATCAAGGGCATCCTGCACGGCATCGACATCGACAGCGACAAGGTGACGCTGCGCCAGGACCTGCGGGACACCACCAGCGAGGCGAAGCGCAAGAAGCTGGTGAAGCGCCTCAAGCTGATCGAGGCGTTCGGCGAAAGCGGCGCGAAGCCGGAGTGGATGATCCTGGACGTGGTGCCGGTGATCCCGCCGGAGCTGCGCCCCTTGGTGCCGCTGGACGGCGGGCGGTTCGCGACGTCGGACCTGAACGACCTGTACCGCCGGGTGATCAACCGCAACAACCGGCTGAAGCGGCTAATCGAGCTGCGCGCGCCCGACATCATCGTGCGCAACGAGAAGCGCATGCTGCAGGAAAGCGTGGACGCGCTGTTCGACAACGGGCGGCGCGGGCGCGCGATCACGGGCGCCAACAAGCGCCCGCTGAAGTCGCTGTCCGACATGCTGAAGGGTAAGCAGGGCCGGTTCCGGCAGAACCTGCTGGGCAAGCGCGTCGATTACTCCGGCCGCTCGGTGATCGTGGTGGGGCCGGAGCTCAAGCTGCACCAGTGCGGCCTGCCGAAGAAGATGGCGCTGGAGCTGTTCAAGCCGT
>CALMAB010000724.1 GCA_937858325.1 uncultured Acetobacteraceae bacterium | reverse complement strand
GAGCGGGTTCATGGCGTGCAGCGGCCGCATGGGGCCGGACGGGTCCCACCACTGTGTCGCCAGCGCATCGAATCGGGCGATTTCGTCGGCCACGACCGAGGGGGCCGCCCGTTTGCCGGGTTGCGCGTCTGCCATGCTGCTTCGCCCCTGTTGCCCCGGTGGCCGTCCGATCAGTATGTGATCGGTAACGGGCACCGCCGCAACGGTTGGGCCGGCACCGAAAAGGCGATAAGCAGCATGGCGCGGATCGTGATGAAGTTCGGCGGAACCTCGGTGGCCGATCTGGACCGCATACGCAACGTCGCCGCCCGGGTGCAGGCCGAGGTCGCGGCGGGGCACGAGGTCGCGGTGGTCGTGTCCGCCATGTCCGGCGTCACCAACCAGCTCGTCGCCTGGTGCGGGTCCTTGTCGCCGCTGCACGACGCCCGGGAGTATGACGCCGTGGTGGCCACGGGGGAGCAGGTGACGTCGGGCCTGCTGGCCATCGCGCTGCAGACCTTGGGCGTGCCGTCGCGGTCCTGGACCGGCTGGCAGGCCGGCATCCACACGGACGGCGCGCACGGCAAGGCGCGGATCGCCGCCGTGGACGGGGCCGCGCTGCTGGCGTCGATGGCGGAGGGCCAGGTGCCGGTGGTGGCGGGGTTCCAGGGCCTGGGGCCGGAAGGGCGCGTGACCACCCTGGGGCGCGGCGGGTCCGACACCTCGGCGGTGGCGCTGGCCGCGGCGCTGTCTGCCAACCGTTGCGACATCTACACGGACGTGGACGGCGTTTACACGACGGACCCGCGGATCACCGCCCGCGCCCGCAAATTGGACAAAATCGCCTACGAGGAGATGCTGGAGCTCGCATCCGTGGGGGCAAAGGTGCTCCAGACTCGTAGCGTAGAACTTGCGATGAAGGAGCGGGTGCGGGTCCAGGTGCTCTCAAGCTTCGCGGACGTGCCTGGAACCCTGGTGGTGGATGAGGACGAGATCGTGGAACAAGCAATGGTATCCGGCATCGCCTACTCGCGCGACGAGGCCAAGATCACGCTGCGCCACGTGCCCGACCGCCCCGGCGTCGCCGCCGCGATCTTCGGCCCGCTGTCGGACGCGCAGGTCAACGTCGACATGATCGTGCAGAACGTGGCGGCGGACGGCACCACGGACCTGACCTTCACCGTGAGCCGCACCGACCTGCCGCGCACGCAGTCCGTGCTGGCGGAGCACAAGGCGGCCATCGGCTCCGACACCGTGCTGACCGATCCGGACGTGGCCAAGATCAGCGTGGTCGGCGTCGGGATGCGGAGCCATGCGGGCGTCGCCCGGATCATGTTCGCGACCCTGGCGGGCAAGGGCATCAACATCCAGGTCATCTCCACCAGCGAGATCAAGGTCAGCGTGCTGATCGCGGCGGAGTACACCGAGCTTGCGGTGCGCGCGCTGCACACCGCCTACGGCCTCGATGCCGCCTGACGTCGTGGCCCCAGGCTCCGGCGCCCTGCTGGCGCGGGCCGAGTTCGACCGGCTGTCGGAGCGTGGGCGGCGCTTCCTCGGCAGCCGGGCCGCGATCATGGGCGGCGCGATGAGCTGGGTCAGCGAGCGCAACCTGGTGTCCGCCATCAGCAACGCGGGCGGCTTCGGCGTGCTGGCCGGCGGCTCCATGGGGCCGGACGCGCTGGCGGACGAGATCGCCGGCACCCAGGCGCTGACCACGCGCCCGTTCGGCGTCAACCTGCTCACCATGCACCCGCGCCTCCTGGACCTGATCGCGGTGTGCCAGGAGGCCGGGGTCGGCCACGTCGTGCTGGCCGGGGGCGTGCCGAGCGGGGCGGCGGTGCGCGCGGTGAAGCAGCGCAGCCGCCTGATCTGCTTCGCCCCGGCGCTCGTGCTGGCGCAGCGCATGGTGCGGCTGGGCGCCGACGCGCTGGTGATCGAGGGGTCGGAGGCCGGCGGCCACATCGGCCCGGTGTCGCTCGCCGTGCTGGCCCAGGAGGTCCTGCCCCATGTTTCGGAGGTCCCGGTGTTCGTCGCCGGCGGCATCGGCCGGGGCGAGGCGATCCTGGCCTTCCTGGGAATGGGCGCGGCCGGGGCGCAGCTCGGCACCCGGTTCGCGGCGGCGCGCGAGAGCATCGCCCATCCGCGATTCAAGCAGGCCTTCATCCGTGCCCGCGCCCGCGACGCGCTGCCCAGCGTGCAGCTCGACGCCCGCTTCCCGGTGATCCCCGTGCGCGGCCTGGCCAACGCCGGCACGGAGGCCTTTCTGCGGCACCAGGCGGCGGCGATGGCGCGGGTCGATGCGGGTGAGCTGCCGCGGGAAGACGCGCAGCTGTCCGTCGAGCACTTCTGGGCCGGCGCGCTGCGCCGCGCTGTGATCGACGGCGACGTGGAGCACGGCTCGGTGATGGCCGGGCAGTCCGTGGGCATGGTGACGGCGGAGCAGCCGATTGCGGAGATCATCGCGGAGCTGGTCGATCAAGCCTGCGGGGCGCTCGCCGCCCGGCATGATTCAGTGCGGCCCTAGATGCCGCAAACGCGCCGTCTGCTGGCCCGGCTGCGCGAGATGATGGCGCTCGGCTTCTCCATCATCGGGGGCGCGGGCGCGGGCGGCGTGCCGCTCAGCGACCTGGCGGCGCTGGTGGCGAGCGAAATGGTGGCGGAGGTCTGCACGATCTACGCCCTGCGGCCCGGCGACCTGCTGGAACTCACCGCCACCCACGGCCTCAACCCGGAAGCGGTCGGCCGCACCCGGCTGCGCGTGGGGGAGGGGATCGTCGGCATCGTGGCGGCGACCGGCACGGTGCAGAACCTGCCGGACGCGCAGAACCACCCGGCCTTTGTTTACCGCCCGGAAACCGGGGAGGACCCGTTCGCCTCCCTGCTGGCCGTGCCGGTGCGGCGCAGCGGCAAGCTCGTCGGCGTGCTGGCCGTGCAGAACCGGGCGCCGCGCCGCTACCTCGATGACGAGGTGGAGCTGCTGGAAACCGTCGCCATGCTGCTGGCCGAGGTCTTGGCCGCCGCGGGCGTCCGGGACGGGGCGCCGCAGGGCCTGGGCGCCACGGTGCCGCAGCGGTTCAAGGCGACGCCCTTTGCGCCGGGCATCGCGGTCGGCCCCGTGGTGCTGCACGGCGCCGGCGTGCCCTTGCGCCGCCTGCTGGCCGACGACCCCGCGGAGGAGGCGGAGCGACTGAACGTCGCCGTGGCGTCCATGCGCCAAACGCTGGACGACCTGATCCAGACCCGGCTGCCAAGCGGCGACGGCCCGCGGGAAGTGTTCGAGGCGACGCGCCTGGTGGCCGGCGACGGCGGCTGGATGCGCCGGGTGCGGGAAGCGGTGGCAGGCGGCCTCACGGCGGAAGCGGCGGTGTATCGCGTAACCAACGACATCCGCGACCGGATGCGCCGCATCGACGACCCTTACCTGCGCGAGCGCCTGGCGGACATGGAGGACCTGGCCGGCCGGCTGCTGGCGGCGTTGGACGGGAGCGAGGCGCTGCCGGCGATCCCGCAGGGCGCCATCCTGATCGCCCGCCGGCTCGGCCCCGCGCAGCTTCTGGAATGGCACGCCCGCGGCATCGGCGGCGTCGCGATCGAGGAGGTCAGTTCGGCCGGGCACGCCGCGATTCTGGCCCGCGCCCTCGGGCTTCCGGCGGTGGGCGGCGTGCGCGGCCTGCT
>CALMAB010000723.1 GCA_937858325.1 uncultured Acetobacteraceae bacterium | reverse complement strand
GTGAGCCAGATGGTGGACCGCGTGGCCGCCATGCCGGAGGGCACCCGCCTGCTGCTGCTGGCGCCCGTGGTGCGGGACCGCAAGGGCGAGTACCGCAAGGAACTGGCGGAGCTGCAGCGCAAGGGCTTCACCCGCGTCAAGGTGGACGGCAAGCTATATGAAATCGGCGAGGTGCCGGCGCTCAACCGCAAGGTCAAGCACGAGATCGACGCCGTGGTGGACCGCGTGGTGGTGCGCGACGGCATCCAGACCCGGCTGGCCGACAGTTTCGAGACGGCGCTCGGCCTTGCGGATGGAGTCGTCTATGCCGAGGACGCCGACACCGGAGCGCGCACCGTATTCAGCAGCCGCTTCGCCTGTCCCGTCAGCGGTTTCACGATTGAAGAAATCGAGCCGCGGCTGTTCTCCTTCAACAGCCCGCACGGCGCCTGCCCGGCCTGCGACGGCCTGGGCCTGGAACAGTTCTTCGACCCCAGCCTGGTCATCCCCGACGAGCGCGTGAGCCTGGCCGAGGGCGCCATCGCCCCCTGGAGCGGCGCGCAAAGCCCATACTACGATCAAACGCTCGCCAGCCTCGCCAGGCACTTCAAGGTCAGCACCCGGACGCCCTGGCACGAGCTGCCGGACCGGGTGCGCGCGGCCATCCTGCTCGGCTCCGACAAGGAGGAGATCGAGTTCGCCTACAAGGACGGCGTGCGGTCCTACAGCGTGACCAAGCCGTTTGAGGGCGTGCTGCGCAACCTGCAGCGCCGCTGGCAGGAAACCGACAGCGCTTGGGTGCGGGAAGAGATGAGCCGGTTCCAGGCCGACAAGCCCTGCGCCGTGTGCCACGGCGCGCGACTGAAGCCCGAGGCGCTGGCGGTGAAGATCGCCGGGCGCAACCTGGCGGAAGCGGCCGACCTGCCAATCCGCCGGGCGCTCGCCTGGTTCCAGGACGCCGGCGCGACGCTCACGCCGCAGCGCCAGGAGATCGCCCGGCGCATCCTGCGCGAGATCGTCGAGCGCCTGCAGTTCCTGGTGGACGTGGGCCTCGACTACCTGACGCTTGCCCGCGGCAGCACCACGCTGTCCGGCGGCGAAAGCCAGCGCATCCGCCTCGCGAGCCAGATCGGCTCCGGCCTCACCGGCGTGCTTTACGTGCTGGACGAGCCCAGCATCGGCCTGCACCAGCGCGACAACGAGCGGCTGCTCGGCACGCTGCGCCGGCTGAAGGGCCTGGGCAACACGGTGCTGGTGGTGGAGCATGACGAGGACGCGATCCGCGCCGCCGATCACCTGATCGACATGGGGCCGGCCGCCGGGCTGCACGGCGGCCATGTCATCGCGGAGGGCACGCCGGAGGCGGTCGCGGCCCACCCCGACAGCATCACCGGCGCTTACCTGTCGGGCCGCCGCCACATCCCGATCCCCGGTCGCCGTCCCATCGACCCGGCCCGGGCCATCCGCGTCGTCGGCGCCCGGGGCAACAACCTGAAGTCGGTCACGGCGGAGTTCCCGTTGGGCACCTTCACCTGCGTCACCGGGGTGTCCGGCGGCGGCAAATCGACGCTGGTGGTGGATACCTTGTTCAAGGCCGCGAGCCGGCGCCTGATGGGATCGGGCGAGGCCCCGGCGCCGCACGACCGGGTGGAAGGGCTGGACCTGCTCGACAAGATCATCGACATCGACCAGTCGCCCATCGGCCGCACCCCGCGGTCCAATCCGGCCACCTACACCGACCTGTTCGCCCCCATCCGCGACTGGTTCGCCGAACTCCCGGAAAGCCGGGCGCGCGGCTACAAATCCGGGCGGTTCAGCTTCAACGTCAAGGGCGGGCGCTGCGAGGCCTGCCAGGGCGACGGCCTGATCAAGATCGAGATGCACTTCCTGCCGGACGTGTTCGTGACCTGCGACACCTGCAAGGGCGCCCGCTACAACCGCGAAACCCTGGAGATCAAGTTCCGCGGCAAATCGGTGGCGGACGTGCTGGACATGACGGTGGACGAGGCGGTGCCGTTCTTCAGCGCCGTGAACCGCATCCGCGACCGGCTGACCATCCTGCAGCAGGTCGGCCTCGGCTACATCAAGCTGGGGCAGCAGGCGACGACGCTCTCGGGCGGGGAGGCGCAGCGGATCAAGCTGTCCAAGGAGCTGGCCCGGCGCGCCACCGGGCGCACGCTCTACATCCTGGACGAGCCGACGACCGGGCTGCACTTCGAGGATGTGCGCAAGCTGCTGGAGGTGCTGCACGCGCTGGTCGCCCAGGGCAACACCGTCGTGGTGATCGAGCACAACCTGGAGGTCATCAAGACCGCCGACTGGGTGCTGGACCTGGGACCGGAGGGCGGCGAGGGCGGCGGGCGCGTGGTGGCGGAGGGCACGCCGGAAGACATCGCCGCCAGCCCGGCCAGCCACACCGGCCGCTTCCTCCGCCCCTTGCTGCCAGAGGCGGCGCCGCCCAAGCTGCGCAAAACCGCCTGAGCGTGGCGACCGAGCCGCACGTCCGCTCGGGCCACGTCACGGCGCTGCGGCTTTACGACATCGCCTACGCCATCGACCTGGGCCGCGTGGAAAGCATCTGGGCGCGCCACGCCGGCACGGCGAGCAGCCGCAGCCGGCTGAGCGCCACCCCCGCCAAGGCGGTGACGTTCGGCGTGCCGCCGGTGGCGCTGCCCTTGGATGCCATTCCGCTGCAGCTCGGCCCCCTTGCCGCGAATGCCGCGGTGACGGCGCGCATCTACGACTTCGGCGTGGTGGCGCTGGCGCTGCGGGTGCCGGCGGTGGAGCTGAGCTGGCCCGACTACACGGCGCTGCTGAACGCGGTGGACGCCCATGTCGGCGACGGCGGCGACGGACGGCTGTGGGACGGGCTGCTGGCCCGGGTCCGCACCCTCTTGGCGGAGGCGCTGGAACGGCCCACCGGCTCGGCCATCGAGGAGGACTACCTGATCGGCACCGTGCACGCTTTCAGCGAAACGCTGACGGCCGCCGCCTTGCGGGACCGCGTGGACCTGGCGCCGTTGCTGTCCGGCGAGCAGCGCGCCCTGTCCGATGCCGCCCGGCGCGACCTGCTGCAGCAGAGCTTCTCCTACTACGCCGATGACCTGGTGGTGCTGACCTGGGACCGCGCCTTCATCTACGAGCCGCGCGGCGACAGCGACGTGGCGGACGTGCTGGAGGTCGCCAACGCGCAGCTCCTAGAAATGCGCTATTACGACGAGCTGCTCGATGACGAGCTGCCGCGGATGTATGGCCTGGTGCAGACCACGCGCCGCGCCGCCACCAACATCCTGGCGCCGCGCCGCTTCGCCACCCTGGCCCGGCGGCTCTACACCCTGGTCGCCGAGGTCACGGAGCTGACCGAAAAGGCCGACAACGCGCTGCAGGTGACGGAGGACGTTTACCTCGCCCGCATCTACGCGTCCGCGCTCGGCCTGTTCCGCGTGCCCACCGTGAGCGCCGCGGTGGACCGCAAGCTTTCCATCATCCGCGACACCTACACGGCGCTGTATGACGAGGCGAACAGCAGCCGCGCCGGGCTGATGGAGTTCCTGATCCTGGTGCTGATCGCGGTTGAGATCGTCCTGGCCTTGGTCCGGGCGTGACGGCGGCACGGCGATGCGGTAGGCTGCGGCAGCAAGGCCATGCCGCCATCTGGAGCAGCTTCTCCGATGAACGAGACCGTTACCACTCCAAAGACCAAGATCGAAGTCAAAGTCGAGCGGCCAAAGCTGCACAAGGTCATCCTGGTCAACGACGACTTCACCCCGCGCGAGTTCGTGGTGCGGGTGCTGAAGGCGGAGTTCCGCGTCAGCGAGGACCAGGCGCACCGGGTGATGATGACCGCGCACCGGCGCGGCGCCTGCGTCGTATCGGTTTACACCAAGGACGTGGCCGAGGCCAAGGCGACCAACGCGACCGACGCGGGGCGGGCCAAGGGCTACCCGCTGCTGTTCACCACCGAGCCTGAGGAGTAGCGCGGGCGGCCTCCGGCCCCCGCTGTTCCGGCGTTCTGGCAAGCCAAGCCTGCCGGCTTTGTCGCGTCGGAACGGATGTAAGCCCACGCGTTAGCAAATGTGGGCGCACTCCGCCTCGCCCTCCCGTAGCACCTCGCGCTTCAACGCGAGAGGTCGGCGTGGCCAGGGTCCCCACACTCCAGGACAAGATGCAGAGCGCGGGCGGCGTGACGACCGGGTTCGATTATCTCCGCATCGGCTTGTCGGTCGCGGTCCTTACCTGGCACGGCATCGCGCTCAGCGCGCGTTCACCTGAACTTGACGCAGAACTGTGGTCGGGGCCATTCCGGTTCCTGCCTGCCATGATCGTACCCCTTTTCTTCGCCTTATCGGGGTTCCTGGTGGCCGGGAGCCTGGGCCGGACCCGGCTGCACCAGTTCGTCACGCTGCGCTTCGTCCGGCTGATCCCCGCCTTGGCGGTCGAGATCACGCTGTCCGCCTTGGTCGTCGGGCTGGCCTTCACCAACCTGCCGGCGTTGCAGTACCTCGGCAACAGGGAGTTCTACGCCTACTTCCTCAACATCGTCGGCGACATCCACTTCTACCTTCCGGGCGTGTTCGACGGAAAGCCTTTCCCGGGCGTGGTGAACGGGCAGCTATGGACCATCCCGTTCGAGCTTGAATGCTACCTCGCATTGGTCCTGCTGGCCGTCGCGACGGCGATCAAGCGGCGCTTCGCCTTTGTGGCCGTCGTGGCCGTCCTCTCGCTTGCGCTCACCGCGTGGGTTCTGCACGGCCATCCGATCAGCCCTACCACCCATGAGCCGGGCCGGGTGCTGGTCCTCTGCTTCCTGGCCGCCGTCGGCTTTTACCTATGCCGCGATGTCGTTCCTTATTCCGGCCTCCTGGGCGCCGTTTCGGCGGTCGCGGCAGTGGTGTTCGTGGAGCTGCCCGACGCTTCGTATCTGGCGGCGTTCCCCGTCGCTTACCTGACGGTTTACCTCGGGCTGACGCGCCCTCCGGCGATCCCGTTCGGCGACCTGTCTTACGGCGTGTACCTGTTCCATTGGCCGATCCAGCAGTCGATTGCCCATGCGGTCCCGGGCATCCGCTCCTGGTGGCTGATGCTGCTGGTTTCCTTGCCGCTGACGGCGGCCTGCGCCTGGCTTTCCTGGACCTTTGTCGAGAAGCCGATTCTTGTCCGGAAAAGGCCGATCCTGGCCGCGGTTGACCGTGCGTGGGGTGCCATCCCGACGCTGGGTCGCCTCACCGGGCAGCGCCGCACGACCAAGGTGCAGGCCAGCGCAGGCGCGGTCGGCCAGGCCGACGGAGCGGCGTCCCCCCGTCAAACCCGGCCCCGCGTGGCTGCGGCCGTCACCGCCAAGCGGTCGGCCAAGCCCCGCGCCCTTTGGCTGGGCCGCGCCAGATC
>CALMAB010000722.1 GCA_937858325.1 uncultured Acetobacteraceae bacterium | reverse complement strand
ACGAGCCGCCGCCCTTGCCGGTGCAGCTCGTGGTTCCCGGCGGCCGGCACATGGCGCCGCGGGTGCGCGTCTTCCTGGACCACGCCGCCCGGCACCTCGGCACGCTGGAGGTTGTTCGTCCGCCCTGACGATGGGACGGCCAATGTTCCTGTCTGCTTGACCAACCCTGCCGGACACGTCGCGGTGGTGGTCCGCTCCCGACCCAGGCCAGCCGATGGGATCAGGGTTTGCTGGTCCCGGTTCCGGCCGTTCAACCGAGCCGGAAGCTTTTGGAAGCGTTTCCAACGTCCACTTGCCTCGGCGCGGCGCTCAGCTTCTCGATTGGGGAAGAGGATGAACGGGGAACGTCGGAAAGATGGAGGGATCGCCGCCAGCGCGCCGCGACCGGGGCAGCCAAAGCGACAAGTTCAAGCTTGTCCTGTCGAACAACGGGCGAATGGCGACCTGGCTAGAGACACGGCTTGCAAGCGACTCCGCACGTTCGAGAGCAGCCAATGATCGGGAAGCGCGTTCCGCTTGATTGCTCCCCGACAGTTGCGTTGCCACCGTCAGAAGGCCGATCTGCCGTTCGTCCGGCTGGTTCAGCAGCCAGACGCTGGCACGACCTCCTTCCCAGGCTGCGTCGCGGATGGCCGGCCAAGCCGCCTCCAAAGCCGTCATGGCTGTTTCCGCCTCATAGGCGAAACGTTCGAAGCGGCTCGCGTAGTGCGTGGCCAAAGGCGTGAAGTCGTGGGCGCCGACGACGTGCCAGGCGCGCTTGTCGATATTGCTGAAAAAGGGACGGTTCCAGAACTTGGTGCCGGGCTCAAACTCCAGTTCCTTGGACGTGAACTTCATATAGTCGAGAACGTCGTCCCAAGCCTCGAACAGGTAGCGGCCGCCGATCTGGTGGGCGCCGGTCGCAGGGTCGAAGCGCAGGGGGACGTATTTGCTGCGCATGCCGCGACGGACGTCCATGCGGCGGCGGTCGGCATCGACCTTGGAGACAAGGTGGGGAAGAGGGATGTCCGCAGCAACGTCGAAGTCGGCGATGAACGCCGCCTGACACGCGATCGGACCGGTTTCGTAGCCTGCTATATTCATTTTGCTTCCTCGTAAGTCTGTCCGCGAAGGCCGGTGCCGGTGGTGCCGCCCGATCCTCTCATCATGGAGAGCCGCATCAGGCGTCGCTTCACATCGGGAAGTATGGCTCTACAATCCCCAACCACCACTGTAGGCTGGTTCTCGGGGAAAAGCGTTCCCCACAGCCGGGACGATGGAGAGGTAGTGCTTGCAGGAAAAGGTGGACCTAGGCGCCATCAGAGCCTTCGTGGCGGTGGCACAGGCGGGTGGGTTCTCGTCAGGCGCGAGGGCAGTGGGGCTGACGCGGTCGGCGGCGGGCAAGGCGCTGGTGCGCCTGGAAGGGCGGCTTGGAACCCGGCTGCTCCACCGCACGACGCGCAGCGTCGCGCTTACCGCCGATGGACAGGCCTTCTATGAACGTTGCCGCCAGATCCTGACCGATCTGGAGGAGGCTGAGGCGGAGATGCGACAGAGTTCCCCGGAGCCGCGGGGATTGCTGCGCCTGACCGTGCCGGACAGCTTCGGCCGCCAGCATGTCCTCCCGATCCTTGGCGCATACCTGACGGCCTGGCCGGCGCTGGCGGCGGAGGTGAGCATCACCGATCGTGTCGCGGACCTGGTGGAGGAGGGATACGACCTCGCGGTGCGCTGCGGCGGGCCGCTGCAGGACACGCGCCTGATTGCGCGGGTCATCGCCCGTTCGCACGCGGTGCTCTGCGCCGCGCCCGCTTATCTGGCGCACCGCGGCGAGCCGCTTGCGGCTGACGACCTCCTGCCGCACAGCCGCATCACCCTTGGCGACCGAAACGGCGCGCGCCCCTGGCTGCTGACGCCACCCCATCGTGACACCCTGCGCATTACCGATGCAGGGCGGTTGCATCTGGACAGCGGAGAGGCGGTGCGACAGGCCGCGTTGGCCGGTTTCGGCGTCGCCTACCTGCCGACTTTCCTGGTCGGCTCCGACATCGCAGCAGGACGTCTCCGCGTTCTTCTTGCCGACCATGAAACCGAAGAGGTGATCGTGCGCGCCCTTTATCCCAGCCGTCGCCATCTCTCCAGCAAGGTCAGGATGCTGGTTGATCGTCTCGCAACGGAGCTGAACGGTCTCGAAGATTGAGCTTGGCGAGGGTCATGCGGGCACTGGACCTTTCCGCAAGGCTGCTTTCGTCACGACCGCACCTGGAAGCAGCCGTTCCGTTTTCCACCAGAAGCAGCCCCATGACGCGCCCGGTTCCGCAGAGCGTAGCTGTCCATCAAACGACCCCAAACCGATCACCCCGGATGCCTCCGCCAATGCTGGCACGCGAATGAGAAACCGGACACGTTGATTGTTGGACGGGAGAGCGGACATGACCAGCATTCGCAGGGTCAGGCCTGCGCCACGGGGCGGCAGCTCGTGTTGGACGTGTCGGGCCAAGAGCCTTTGGCCCGGGGAAGCTGGCAACCCCGCGCCGAAGATTGCCGTTCACAGCCATTCGGTGCAGGACAGGGCCGTGAAGCGGATCCCGGCTGGCTGACCAGGCTGCTCAATGCCAGAGCCGGCGCTAGGCGCGGGCCGAACGTCCAGCATCACGCCCCGGTGCGGAGGCCGCGCCGCACCCGCGCGTGCAGCGGGCCGCCGCCGATGCGGCACACGAGTTCCGCCGGCCGCTCCGCGTCCCAGATGGCCAGGTCGCACCATTTGCCGGCCTCCAGGGTGCCCACCTGGTCCGCGATGCCCAAGGATCGCGCGGCCTCGCGCGTGACGCCGGCCAGGCACTCCTCGACGGAAAGGCGGAACAGCGTCGCCGCCATGTTCATGGCGGTAAGCAGGGACAGCAGCGGCGAGGTCCCCGGGTTGCAGTCGGTGGCCACCGCCAGGCGGACGCCGTGACGGCGGAACGCCTCGACCGGCGGCGCCTGGGTTTCCCGCAGAAAGTAATATGCGCCCGGCAGCAGCACCGCCACGGTGCCGGACGCGGCCATCGCCGCCGCACCGCCTTCGGACGCGTATTCGAGGTGGTCGGCCGAGAGCGCCCGGTAGCGGGCGGCCAGGGCCGCGCCGCCGCCGTCGGACAACTGGTCGGCATGGAGCTTGAGCGGCAGGCCCAGGGCCGCCGCCGCGTCGAACACGCGCCCGATCTGCGAGGGGGAAAAGGCGATCCCCTCGCAGAAGCCGTCAACGGCATCGATCAGGCCCTCGGCGGCGAGGGCCGGGAGCATCTCCGCGACGAGGCGGATGTAGCCGTCCTTGTCGCCGCGGGCTTCCGGCGGCAGCGCGTGCGCGCCGAGGAAGGTGGTCAGGACCGAAACGTCCCGCTCGCGCCCGAGCCGGCGCGCGACGCGCAGCATGCGCGCCTCGGTCGCGAGGTCGAGGCCGTAGCCCGACTTGATCTCGACCGTCGTCACGCCGTCCGCCACCAGCCGGGCAAGGCGGGCCGAGGCGGTGGCGAACAGCGCATCGTCGGTCGCCTGCCGCGTGGCCGCGACGGTTGCGTTGATGCCGCCGCCCGTTCGCGCAATCTCCTGGTAGCTTGCTCCCTTGAGGCGCAGCTCGAACTCGGCCGAGCGTTCGCCGCCGTGGACGAGGTGGGTGTGGCAGTCGATCAGGCCCGGGGTGACGAGGCGGCCCTCGCAGTCGATCCGCACCGCGGCGGGCGGGACGGCGGACCCCGGCAGCTCGGACGACGGCCCGGCGAACACGATCCGCCCATCGCTCACCAGGATCGCGCCGTCATCGACCAGGCCAAGGCCAGGGAGGGCGGGCGCGAGCGTCGCGAGGCGGGCGTTCGAGTAGATGGCGCCGGTGAACATGCGCGAGGTCCTCCGAAAGCGCGGCGATGCGGCGCGCGGCTTGCGATTCCACATTTATGTCTATACAAATCAGCGGGTTCAAGCCAAATCGCAGGGAGCCGCGCCTTGCAGACCGCTCTCCACTTCGCATCGCTGCTGACGCCGGCCGGGTGGCAGCGGGATGTCACGGTCACGGTCCGGGATGGCCTGATCGCCTCGTTGACGCCGGGCCGGGCGGCCGGGGCGGAGAGCCACGGGGCCGGGCTGCCGGGCCTGCCCAACCTGCATTCCCACGCGTTCCAGCGCGGGATGTGCGGGCTGACCGAGCGGAGCGGCAAAGGGCGCGACAGTTTCTGGACCTGGCGCGAGGCGATGTACCGCTTCGCCCTGTCCATGAGCCCC
The DNA here is from genome assembly GCA_937858325.1 of uncultured Acetobacteraceae bacterium. Lineage (GTDB taxonomy): Bacteria > Pseudomonadota > Alphaproteobacteria > Acetobacterales > Acetobacteraceae > CAHJXG01. The sequence continues at coordinate 1,188 of CALMAB010000722.1, read as the reverse complement.
GACGACGTGGAGGCGGTGGCGGCGCAGCTCTACGTGGAGATGCTGGAAGCCGGGTTCACCCGGGTCGGCGAGTTCCACTACCTGCACCACGACATCGACGGCACGCCCTATGCCGACCGCGCCGAGATGGCGGCCCGCATCGCCGCCGCCTGCGCCGCGACCGGGATGAACCTGACGCTGCTCCCGGTGCGCTATGCCCAGGGCGGGTTTGCCGGCGCCCCGGCGCAGGGCGAGCAGCGCCGTTTCCTCAGCACCCTCGACGGCTACGCCGACCTTTGGTCCGCGAGCGCCCGGGTGGTGGCGGGCCTGGCAGGGGCCAACATCGGCGCCGCGCCGCACAGCCTGCGGGCAGTGGCGCCGCAGGACCTTGCGGCGGTCGCGGCCCTGGCGGCGGGGCGGCCGGTCCACATCCACGTCGCGGAGCAGATGCGGGAGGTCGAGGACTGCCTGGCCTGGAGCGGGGCGCGCCCGGTCGAGTGGCTGTTGGACCACGCGGCGGTGGATTCCAACTGGTGCCTCGTCCACGCCACCCACATGACCGCGGCCGAAGCCGCCGGGATGGCGGAGCGGGGCGCCGTGGCCGGATTATGCCCGGTCACCGAAGCAAACCTGGGGGACGGCATCTTCGACGGGCCGCAGTTCACGCGGGCTGGCGGCCGCTTCGGCGTCGGCACGGACAGCAACGTCTCGGTCGGAGCCGCGGACGAGCTGCGCCAGCTCGAATACTCGCAGCGCCTGCAAGAAAGGGCGCGCAACGTCCTGTCCGAGCCAGGCTGCTCGACGGGGCTGCAACTGTTCCAAGCGGCGCTCGACGGCGGCGCCCGGGCGCTGGGGCAAGCGCGGAGCGGCGTCGTGGAAGGCGCGCCGGCGGATCTGGTCTCGCTCGACACGGCAAATCCCGCCGTGGCCGGCCACGGCGCCGGCACCTTGCTCGACGTTTGGGTGTTCGGCGGCAAGTCCCTGATCGATTGCGTCTGGACCCGTGGCGCCAAGCGCGTGTCGAACGGCCGGCACGTCGGGCGGGACGCCGCCGCGCGACGGTTTTCTCAAACGATGAGGCATCTGTTGGAATGACCGGCTGAAGCCCGCAAGGCCGGGCAATACCAGCGGCCTTCTGCGCTGACCGTACCTCGCGTCATTGTTGGGGTGGACGGCCCCGCGGCGTCGTGTGCCGAGGTTTGGTTGTCA